>JACRLS010000157.1:0-4675 GCA_016235225.1 Nitrospirota bacterium
CCAACCGCTCACGGCGCACCTTGAATTGGATCACCTCGACCCCGCACTTGTCTCAGACGATGCCGCGATGCTTCATCCGCTTGTACTTCCCGCAGTTACATTCCCAGTCCTTGGTCGGGCCGAAGATCTTGGCGCAGAAGAGCCCGTCCTTCTCCGGCTTGAAGGATCGGTAGTTGATCGTCTCCGGCTTCTTCACCTCGCCGTAGGACCACGACCGGATCTTCTCCGGAGAGGCGATACGGATACGGATCGCGTCAAACGACACCGAATCCCGCGGCTTCTCGAACAATGTGTAGATGCCTTCCAAGGTTCGTCCCTCCGTTAGAAGCAATCAGCCGTGAGGAGCGGCCGGACACACTCGCGCTGCCTGATGCCGGACTTCCTCATGCCTGATCGCTGATGGCCGACCGTCGTCTGCCCTTGGCTAGTCTTTCCCCTTGATCAACTCGACGTCCAATCCGAGACTCTGCAGTTCCTTGATCAACACGTTGAAGGATTCCGGCAAGCCCGGCTCAAGGAAGTTCTCACCCTTGACGATCGCTTCGTAAATCCGAGAGCGTCCAGGCACATCGTCGGACTTCACGGTCAGAAACTCCTGGAGCGTGGATGCAGCCCCGTACGCCTGCAGCGCCCAGACCTCCATCTCACCCAACCGCTGCCCGCCGAACTGCGCCTTCCCGCCCAGCGGCTGCTGCGTCACCAGCGAATAGGGCCCGATCGACCGGGCGTGGATCTTGTCATCCACGAGGTGGTGCAGCTTGAGCATGTACATGTACCCCACGGTGACGGGATGCCGGAACACCTCACCCGTCCGACCGTCGTAGAGCGTGGTTTGACCGCTGGTCGGCAACTTGGCCTTTTTCAGCATGTCTTTCAGCTCACGCTCGGAAGCCCCGTCGAACACCGGGCTCGAGACGTGCAGGCCCAAGGCCCGCGCCGCCCACCCGAGGTGTGTTTCCAGAATCTGTCCCACATTCATACGGGAAGGGACGCCCAGCGGGTTCAAGACAATCTCCACCGTCGTGCCATCCGGAAGGAACGGCATATCTTCCTCAGGCAGGATCCGGGAGACGACGCCCTTGTTCCCATGCCGACCCGCCATCTTGTCGCCGACGGAGATCTTCCGCTTCATCGCGATGTAGACTTTGACCAGCTTGATCACGCCGGGCGGCAGCTCATCGCCCCGCTTGAGACGTCCGACCTTGTCGTCATACATGGTCTGCAGAATTTCCGCCTGCTCCTTCGCGGCCCGCTCCAGGTCTTCCAACTGCTTCTGCTCATCGGGGTCGCTCAGGATGATGTGACGGACATTGTCATCCGAGAGCTTCTTCAAAATTTCCGCCGTCAGCTTCCCCTTCTTCTTGAGAATGACATCGCCGGAGTCGGGATCCATGAGATCCCTCCCGACCACCTTCCCGAGCAGCAGCTTGCGGAACTTCTTTGCCTTCTCTTCCTCGATGATCCGCAGTTCGTCCTGGTGATCCCGCTGAATCTTGAGAATATCGTCGGTCTCAATGCTCCTGGACCGCTCGTCCTTATCAAGCCCCTTGCGGGAAAAGATCTTCACATCCACCACGATCCCTTCCACACCCGGAGGGACCGTGAGGGAAGTATCCTTGACGTCGCCCGCCTTCTCGCCGAAGATTGCGCGTAGCAACTTCTCTTCAGGCGTCAGCTGCGTCTCGCCTTTCGGGGTCACTTTCCCAACCAGGATGTCGCCCGGCTTCACTTCCGCACCGACGCGGATGATGCCGCTCTCGTCCAGGTTCTTGAGCGCTTCTTCCCCGAGGTTGGGAATGTCTCGGGTGATGTCTTCCTTGCCGAGCTTCGTATCCCGGGCCTCGACCTCGAATTCTTCGATATGGATCGAGGTAAACACGTCCTCCTTCACCAACCGTTCGCTCAGAAGGATCGCGTCTTCGAAGTTGTATCCGCCCCACGGCATGAAGGCCACGAGCACATTGCGCCCCAACGCCAACTCACCGCGATCCATCGCCGGCCCATCCGCGAGCACCTGACCGCGCCGCACCGGCTGGCCGACACCCACGACCGGCTTCTGCGTGATACAGGTATTCTGATTGGACCGCTGGTACTTGACGAGTTCATACACGTCCAACCCGGCATCGCCCCGCCGCCCGCCTTCCTTCTTTTCCGCGCGCACGACGATCCGGGTCGCGTCGACACTCTCCACGACGCCCGCCCGCTTCGCCATCACGACATACCCGGAATCCCGGGCGACGACGGCTTCCATTCCCGTCCCGACAAACGGCGCCTCCGTCTTGATGAGCGGAACGGCCTGCCGCTGCATGTTCGATCCCATCAACGCGCGGTTGGCGTCGTCATGTTCGAGGAACGGCACCAACGCCGTCGCCACACTCACCACCTGCTTCGGCGACACGTCCATGTACTCGATTTTGTCGGGAGTGGAGGTGACAAAGTCGCCGCCGAACCGGGCCGAGACGGTGTCCGATCCGATCCGTCCGCTCCCCTCCACCTTCGAGTTCGCCTGCGCGATGATGTGCTTCTCGCCGTCGATCGCCGAGAGATATTCGATCTCGTCGGTCACCCGCCCCTTCCGCACGCGACGGTACGGCGCTTCGATAAACCCGTATTCGTTGATCCGCGCGTAGGTAGCCAGCGACGTAATCAACCCGATGTTCGGACCTTCCGGCGTTTCGATCGGACAAATCCGGCTATAGTGCGACGGATGTACGTCGCGGACTTCGAACCCCGCGCGCTCGCGGGTCAATCCCCCAGGTCCCAGCGCACTGAGGCGGCGCTTGTGGGTGATTTCGGCCAGTGGATTGGTTTGATCCATGAATTGGGAGAGCTGACTCCCGCTGAAGAATTCCTTGATTGCCGCCACCACCGGCTTGGCATTGATCAGGTCATGCGGAAGGACCGTTTCCATGTCGAGGAGATTCATCCGCTCCTTGATGCTCCGCTCCATGCGGACCAGTCCCAAGCGCACCTGGTTTTCCAGCAATTCCCCGACCGAACGGACGCGCCGATTCCCCAAGTGGTCGATGTCGTCGATTTCGCCCTTGCCCATCCGGAGATTCACAAGGTACCGAATGACTTCCACGATGTCTTGCGGCGTCAAGGTCCGCTGCTCCATCGGAAAGTCCAACCCCAGCTTTCGGTTCAACTTCAGCCGGCCGACCGGCGAGAGATCATACCGTTTGGAGCTGAAGAAGAGATTGTCGAAGAGCGCTTTCGCGGTGTCGATCGAGGGCGTCTCTCCCGGTCTGAGGCGCTTGTAAATCTCGACCATCGCCTCCTCTTTTGAGCCCGTCCGCTCCATCTCCAAGGTATCCAGGATCACGGGCGTGGCGGTCGCCGTATCAAGATAGATGACCTTGAAAGTTTCGACCTGGCTTTCGGCGATCTTCTCGATGATGGCACCGGTCAGCTTCTGGTTCTTTTCCAGAATCTTTCCCTTGGAGTTGGGATCGGCGAGTTCAGTCAGGACGGCGCGCCCCACCAGCTCGGCGGGGTCCAGGGGAATTTCCTTGATGCCGGCGGCTTTCAAGCGGCCGATCAGCACTTTGTTCAACTTGCCGCCCTCCCGGACGATCAACTCCTTGCTCCCCTTGTCCGTCACCTCGACCGGACAGCGAAGTCCGTGGTGGATCTCAGGGTCGAGTTTACGGAAGAACTTCCCTCTGACGACGTGAATTTCCTCGACCTGGTAGTACATCTTCAGCAGGTCGTCAGTGGAGAAACCGAAGGCTTTCAGCAGAATTGTCGCCGGCATTTTGCGGCGACGGTCAATCCTGACATACAGGATATCCCGGGCGTCGAACTCAAAATCCAGCCAGGACCCGCGATAGGGGATGATCCGCGCCGAATAGAGAATCTTTCCGCTCGCATGCGTCCGCCCCTTGTCGTGCGTAAACGACGCGCCCGGCGACCGGTGCAACTGGCTCACCACCACGCGCTCGGTGCCATTGATCATGAAGGTGCCGCGCTCGGTCATCACCGGGAGCTCCCCGACGTAGACCTCCTGCTCCCGCACATCCATGACTTTCCGCTTGGGCCCCTTGTCCTCTTTGTCGAAGACGACCAGCCGGACCCGGATCTTGAGAGGAACCGCAAAGGTCATCCCCTGCTCAAGACATTCCCGCTCATCGTACTTGCTCTGTCCGAGGGAATAGCTCGAGAACTCCAGGATCGCGGTATTGTTGTAATCGGCAATCGGGAACACGCTGGCCAAGGCCGCCTGCAGCCCCTTGTCTTCCCGGCGATCTTGATGAGCCTCCATCTGCAGAAACTGCTCATAGGACCGCTTCTGAATCTCGATTAAGTCAGGGATGTCGATGTTCGCCCTGATTTTCGAGAAATCCACGCGCTCGATCAGCCCGCTGCCCGTGGGTCCCGCCATACCGGTATCTCCTTACTTGGATGAGAGAAGGTGATCGGGACGGACATCTGGCACCATACGTGCCGGGCGACGCTGCCCCGGAACTACCGACGACCACTGCCCTCAGATCGACTACTTCACCTCGACCTTAGCGCCGCTCTCCTCCAGCTTCTTCTTCATCGTATCCGCCTCTTCCTTGGCCACGCCGGTCTTGACGGGCTTGGGCGCGCCCTCCACCAGATCTTTGGCTTCCTTGAGTCCGAGGCTCGTGAGCTCACGCACCACCTTGATGACCTGGATCTTCTTATCCGC
>JACRLS010000157.1:4696-6589 GCA_016235225.1 Nitrospirota bacterium
ACCACCTTGATGACCTGGATCTTCTTCTCCGCCGGGGCGCTTGCCAGGATCACATCAAAGGCCGTCTTCTCTTCGGCCGCCGCCGCCGCGCCGCCACCGGCTGCGGGCCCAGCCGAGACCGCCACGGGCGCCGCCGCCGTCACGCCGAACCGAGTCTCGAGTCCCTTCACCAGATCAGCCAACTCCAGGACGGACATCCCCTCAATGGCTTTAATGAAATCCTCCTGCGACATCTTCCCTTCAGCGGTAGGCATATCCCCTTCTCCTTTCTTCTTATCTTGAATGGCCACCATAATTCCGACGAGTTTTCGCATGATCCCCGACAACGTACAGACCACCCCGCGAATCGGCCCCTGGAGGGTCGACAGCAGCATGCTCAACAAGATCTCCTTGGACGGCAGATTCGCCATGGCCACGAGCTGCATGGGCTCCAGCCGCTTGCCCTCCAGCACCCCCATGGTCATACGCATCTTTTCGTCGCGCTTCTCGGCTTTCAGAAAATCGCGAAGGACCTTAGTCGGCAGCACGGGATCGTCATAGCCGATGACCACTGCCGAGGGCCCCTTGAACGCATCCTTCACGACCGCCAGAGAGGTGCCTTCCGCGGCGCGAACGGCCAGGGTGTTCTTCACCACTCGAAATTCAGCCCTGGCCCCGCGCAACTGCTTCCGCAGTTCGGTGATCTGATTGACCGGGAGGCCGACGCACTCCGTCATCACCGCGAGCTTGGCTCGGGAGAATTTTTCATGAAGTTCCGCAACGGCCGTCGTTTTCTGTTCCTTTTTCATACCCCCCTCACGCCGTAGTCGTGACGCCGACGAGCTTGACGATTGCCGCACCGTCCAGCCGAATGCCGGGCCCCATCGTACTGGACAGGGTCACGCTCTGGAGATAGCGCCCCTTGCACGAGGCCGGCTTTGCCTTGACCACCGATTCAAGAATGGCAAACGCGTTGTCATAGAGACTCTGCGCCTCGAACGACGCCTTCCCGACCGGCACATGGATGATGCCAGCCTTTTCCACCTTGTATTCCACGCGGCCCTTCCGGATCTCCGAAATGGCCTTGCCGATTTCGAACGTCACGGTTCCCGTTTTCGGATTCGGCATCAGCCCGCGCGGTCCCAGAATCTTCCCGAGCTTCCCGACTGACCCCATGAGGTCGGGCGTGGAAACGGCCTGATCAAAGTCCATCCAGCCACCCTTGATCTTCTCCATCAAGTCATCCGATCCCACGTAGTCCGCCCCGGCAGCCCGCGCCTCCTGCTCCTTCTCGCCCTTGGCGAACACCAGGACGCGCACCTTCTTGCCGGTTCCATGCGGCAATACCGTGGTTCCCCGCACCATCTGGTCGGCCCGCTTCGGATCCACCCCGAGCCGGATGGCCAGATCAACGGTTTCGTCAAACTTCTTGTGGGCGGCTTGCTTCACCAGATCGACGGCCTCTTTCAGCAAATATTGCCGGGGCTCAACCTTGGCCAGCGCCGCTTTCATCTTTTTTCCGACGGTTCCCATGTCAACTCCTCGACTAATGGTTCCGAGACACGACTCAGCGGTTACTGGATGGCGATCCCCATGCTGCGGGCGGTGCCTTCGATGATCTTCACGGCGCCCTCAAGGTCGCCGGCGTTCAGGTCCGCCATTTTCTTTTTCGCAATGTCGCGCACCTGGGCGGAGGTCATCGACTCGATCAAGTGCTGGTGGGAGACCACGATCTGGGTGACGCCTGCCGGTTTGCCGTTCTCGTAGCGCACGGTCACCTGGCTCTTGGAGTCGGGCCCGAGCACGGCCTCCCTGCCGGAATGGCGTGCTTCCGAGATGAGGCGCAGGATCTTGTGGCTGTAGTAGATGGGCGCCGGCATCAGCTCCGGGGTATCGCGGCAGGCATGGCCGAAC
>JACRLS010000158.1 GCA_016235225.1 Nitrospirota bacterium
ACTGTTCTCGGGTCCCGAGCAGATTCAGGTTGGGGCCGTGCAACACCAGGATGGCCGTCATGCATGCCCCATTCGTATGCGAGCGGGCAGCCCTTCAAAGGGCATCAGATCGGGCGTCATTGTAGCAGCCTGCATCTAAGGGGTCAAAGTGAAAGGCACTCTCAGCGGCCGCGCTCGCGCGAGCGGGAACCGGACGGACGAGACGGCGCCGTCGGGGTCGGCATCGTCTGAAGCCGACGGATCGCATCAAGAATCCGTTCGGCCATGGTGGTCTTCGGCATGCGCTCCAACTCGGTTATGCCGCCGGACCGGTCCAAGAGCACGGCGGCATTGTGGTCGGAGTCGAATCCCACATCGGATCGCGCCACATCATTCGCCACGATCAGGTCCAGATTCTTGCGGGACAGTTTTTCACGGGCCTGAGCCACCAACTGCTCGGTCTCCGCCGCGAATCCCACGAGGAGCTGCGTCGTGCGCCGCTGAGATACGGCGAGCAGCACGTCCTCGGTCGGCTCCAGGTCGAGCTGCAGGCCGCCGGACTCCTGTGCCTTCTTCAACTTCTGGGAGGCCGATCGCCGTGGACGGAAGTCAGCCACCGCCGCCGCCATCACCACCACTGTCGCCCAATCCAGACGCCCCAGCATGGCTTTGAGCATGTCTTCTGCGGTGACCACGCCGACGGTTTCAAGTCCTTCAGGACGCGCCAACGCGGTAGGGCCGCTGACCAGGACCACCTCGGCTCCGCGCCGCCGGGCGGCCTCGGCAATGGCATAGCCCATTTTCCCTGAAGAGCGATTCGACAGATAACGGACCGGATCGACGGCTTCACGCGTGGGACCGGCCGAGACCAGGATGCGCTGGCCGGACAGATCCCATCCCCGTTGCCAGACGGTCTCCAGCGCGTTGAGAATCACCGATGGTTCAACCAGTCGGCCACGCCCGATCCGCCCGGAGGCCAGCAGGCCCTCTTCCGGATCGAGAATCACCGCACCGCGCCGACGCAGTTGGTCGACATGTCCTTGCACCGCCGGGTGTCCCCACATGTCCCCGTCCATCGCCGGGGCGAAGATCAGCGGGCCGTGGGCGGCGTTCAGGAGAAGGGCGCTCATCAGGTCGTCGGCCAGCCCGAGCGCGCACTTGGCCAGTTGATTGGCCGTCGCCGGCGCCACGATGACCGCATCGGCCTGCCCCGGCAGCGCGAGATGCGGCATCTCCTGACGACCACCGAACAGATCGGTGGAGACCGCGCTCAGCACTTCAAACGTGAGGGGCCGGACAAACCGGGTCGCCGACTCGGTCATCACGACCGAGACCGCGATCCCCTCCTTGACCAGGCTGCGCAGCAATTCCACGGCCTTGTAGGCGGCAATACTGCCGCACACGCCGAGGACGACGCGCTTGCCCCTGAATCTTGGGACGGACTCGCCCACGCAACGGCTCCGCTATTCTTCGCCTTCCGCAGCGGCGGGCTTGCCGCCCTTGTTGGCGTCATCCACGTAGACGCTGAGGGATTTCGTGATCTCCTGGGCATCCTCTCGCGCCTCAATGGTGGCCATGCGCTCGACTTCCGATTCGCGGGTACGCTTGGCGTCTTTCATCGCCTGGCGGGCATCCTTGCCGGTCAGGTAGGACACCCGATGGTTGATGACCTCGTCCAAGGCAATCGACGTGGCCTTCGTGAACCGCACGGCCCCGATCGGCTTGGCCCCTTGCAGCAAATGCTTGGCCCGCTGCGCGGCCGCAATCACAATGCGATGGCGGGAATCAAACTCTCCATCTCGGTTATCAGGCAACAATGACATCGTTGTATTCATGATCGGGTCCTCCTTCGTGCGGCGCTTGTCACCGAATCCGCCGCTTCCGTCTGGGTGTCACTCACGAATTCATCCATCCATCGAGCATCGATCCGTTTCACTCGAATACGCTCAGCCAGCACGATGGCTTCCAACTCGCGCAGCGCCTGCTTCACGTCGTCATTTCTCACCACGTAGTCGTAGGCCTGCCAGCTCTTGACCTCCTCTTTGACCTGGGACAACCGTCGTTCTATTTCATCCGCCGAGTCCCGCCCCCGCAGATGCAGCCGGGTCTGCAGCACGTCCAGCGATGGAGGCAGGATATAGATGAATACCCCCTGCTGATAGAGACGCCTGACCTGTTCAGCGCCCTGAACGTCGATCTCGAGGAGGACATCCACCCCTTCCCGGAGGGTGGCCTCCAGTGCCTGACGCGGCGTCCCGTATAGCTTGCCATAGACCGACGCCCATTCCACGAACTCATTCCGATCGAGCATGGCCCGGAACGTCACCTCATCCACAAAATGGTAGTCCCGGCCGTGGACCTCACCTTCCCGTGGTTGCCGCGTCGTGTATGACACCGAATGGCGGAGCCCCTCGACCGTGGCGATCAACTGGTGGCAGAGGGTGGTCTTGCCCGCCCCTGACGGGGCAGAGACCACAAACATCAAACCTTCCCATCTCGTCACCAGTTGCTCCCCTAACGGCCCTGAGGTTTACCTGGCTGTCTTCCAGGCATCCGTCATTCGACGTTCTGAACCTGTTCCCGTAATTTCTCGAGTTCGCCCTTCACAGCGATCACATGGCCGGCCAGCACCGGATCATTCGCTTTCGAGCCGATCGTGTTGATCTCCCGCCCTAGTTCTTGAAGAAGGAAATCCATGGTCCTTCCGACCGGCTCACGTCCGGCCAGGAGCGTTCCGAATTGCCCGAGATGCGAGTCCAATCTGGCTAATTCCTCAGTGACATCGCATCGATCCGCAAAATGGGCCAGTTCCTGCTGAAGCCTGGCCTGATCCGGGATTGGTCCGTCCAGCAGCTTGGCCACCCGCCTTTTCATCCGTTCGAAGGCCTCTTCAACCACGTGAGGCGCCCGTGCGGCGATGTTAGCCCGCTCCGCTGCGATACTCGTCAAGCGTGTCTTGAACTCCTTGGCCAGGGCCGCGCCTTCCCGCCTCCGCATCGCCTCCAGATCGGACAAGGCACCCGCCACGACCCGTTTCACCACCCCGGACAGCTTGCGGTCCGGGGTGGCCTCTTCGCAGACCACCACCACGTCGCG
>JACRLS010000065.1 GCA_016235225.1 Nitrospirota bacterium
AACCGTAAGGGCCTTATGGCAACCTGGCAAGGGTTCCGAAATAGAACGGGGTCTGGCCTTGAGTTTAACAATTGTCCCGGCTCACCGGCTGGAAGGCGAGCGTGATCGTGCCGGCTGGTGGAGGAGCTGGTTGTTGGGCGGGCCTTGCGGAGCTTTGAGATGTCAAAAGCAAGACCCTGTCCGGTCCGCGTGACCCCGTCCGGTCCACGTGCGCACCGAAGTCGAGGAAGAGAACATCGGGGGGGGAGCGCAGATCCGGCACGCAGATGCGAATCAGTCCTGCGGCGGTGTTCGCACCGCGATTTCGGATGCAGAAGACTTGGCGATCGATGGCTCGATGATGGGAGGGCGTGGAGACCGGCAGAGCGGTCGCGGTTATCCCTCTACCTGTGGAAACGCTCGGCGGCATTCGCTATCATGGCGGCGATAGATTCTCCGGAGATCTCGACGGATGGCGGGTCCCCTCACATTCCCACCGGTCACAGACCAGCTTCTGGCCGAAGTGGTCCGTCGCATTCTCACAATTGGTTCTCCCGTCAAGATCATGCTGTTCGGCTCCCATGCCAAGGGCACAGCCCGCCCTGATAGCGATTTGGATCTGCTGATCATCGAAGAGTCCGACCTGCCCCGCTATCGGCGTTCGGGCCGTTATCGGCGGGTGCTCTGCGGGATGTTTCCCGCTAAGGATATTGTCGTCTGGACCCCCCAAGAAATCGAAGAGTGGAAGGCTGTGCCCAATGCCTTCATCTCTACCGTGCTATCCGAAGGCAAGCTGCTCTATGAAAGATAGGCCGGCCCTGGCGCGAGGGTGGTTCCGGAAGGCTGACAGTGACCTTGCAGATGCCCGGCGCACTGCTGCCAGTGAAGGTCCCTACGACACCGCGTGCTTCCACGCCCAGCAAGCTGTCGAGAAGTATTTGAAAGGTTTTCTCGCCTGGAGGAGCTTGGAGATTCCTTGCACGCACGACTTGGAGGAACTTCAACGCTTGTGCGCGCAGCTTGACCCTTGGCCGGAACTCGCAACATTCGATCTCACGGACCTGACGGCTTATGCGGTTGAACTTCGTTATGATGCAGAGTTCTGGCCGCCGCAGCGCACCGCCGCTGACGCTGTCGATTTGGCTCAGCCCCCGCATGCTGGTGATCATCCCCATCTCGTCGAATCGGCTGCTCACCCTTACAGCGAAGATGCGCGTGCGGCGTGGCATTGCCGGAATGGCGTGATAGGGGAACATTGCGCCGGTGAAAGGCTAAGTGGTCGGTAGAGAACAGGTTTGAAGTGACTGGAACGGGATTGCGGAAACCCGGCAAGTGGTGGCTCTTACGAGTGTAGGTGCATGCGCCGGCGACCTTACTCACCCTGGTCGTCGTACGTATCCAGAAACACCTGAAGCTTGTCGAACAGTCGATCGAGTTCCTTCCGTCGTTTGGAGTTCTTCGTGTGGTTCGCCTCTGCGGCCACGTAGCCCTGGATTTCCTCGATGTCATCCAATGACAGGTCCACCCTGATCCCTGTGCCGTCCACCACCGCACATTTCGCAAAGTCGGGTTCGCAGAATGTCTCATCACGGATGAGGTCTCGTTCGCGCGGTTCCGGATGGTATCTTTTTCCGTCCCGTGGTAATTGTCCCGGCCTCTTCCAGCCAGCCGCTTGCCGTGAGAGACCGCAGGGCCTGGAAGTACGGCTCGTGTGAATCGGGTTTCTTCGCGCCGGTCTGCAACAGGTCCCGCACATGCCCGACCAGCGCCGAGCCGATCGCATGGATCGCATCGTGCCGGTCCAAGCCCTCAGCCCTGAGCCGGTCAAGTGTTTCCCCGACGAGGTCAATCCCCTCAGCGAGCTGATTCTCGACAATGACATGAAAGGCCGCGTGGAGTTGTGCGTTCGGGAGTTGTGCCCGTGTCCGCCTATGATGAGCGGAGACAATCTCGAGTCGCTGGGCCTCGTCAAGCGCGAGCCTCTTATCCGGGACCGGCGCTGTCGCGGGATCGTATCTCATCATGTCGTGCGTATCATGAGTTGTCATCAGCCCGAGGCGCTCCCTCTGAGTCACATAAGAGAGGACGGGGGGGGTGAGTGCCGGCAATCGTCAGTCATCGGGCATCCGGTCCACAATGCGGTCCCATTCCTTGATGGCCGGTTTGATATGGTGGTCAAGGTGGGTCAAGGCCACGTACAGCCGTCCTTCATACTCGTCTCGCTTCTCGTCCGTGGGAGACAATGATTTCAAGATCGCGACAAGCCCTAGAACCTCCTCGATGGTCTCAAGAATCTCATCGAAATGATTATCCAGGAGAGAACTCGATGGCGTAAGGAACGAGTCCTTTTCAAGTACCACCGATTGCCGTCGTTTCTTAATCATGGCGCTTCCCTTTCTTCAACCGTCGTTCCAGATTCTTCACGGTCTGTTCCCAGGCTTTAATCTCGACCTCCCAATGCCGGATGAGACTCCGATCGGGAGTCGCACGCTGATGCTCGAGTGCGATTTTGATTCGATGATCGGTAATCCGCCGCCTCAGGCTGTCGAGACGGATTCGTAGCTTCTTGTTGCGTCCCATGCCTAGCCTGATCCAAGAAACCGTAACCGGGTGCCCCGAACAATGTCAACGCCGACTCGTCGAACCGGCTTCATGCTGTCAGAACGTCAGCACTTTGTCCGAGTCCATGACCCATTGGGCCAGTTGGCTCATGGTGCTGACCTGGATTCCTTCGATCAGGCCCAGCTTGTCCAGTCCGCGCGCTTCTCTGCAACTGCCGCAAGTCTTGACTTGCCCCTGTTTGCTCACAACTGCCTTGAGCATCCGCTCGATGTTGTAAGAGCCCCGGAAGAGTGAAAATGTACCGGGAGTCTTTTATTTTCATGTGAAGCGCCCAGCGGGGTGACTGACCTGTTGAGATTCATTCTTCTTAGCCGGTATTCTGTTAGCCCTGCAATCCACTGTGGTTCGGCCAGAATCCGACGCCGTGAATCACGAGCCGCCGTCCGTCGATGCCGACGTGCGCGCCAAGAAAGACCTCCGCCAGCCATGCGCTGGTCAGGACGTGCTCGGTCACAGTCGGAATGAGGAACCGGCTTTCGCCCGCCGCCAAGGCCGCAAAGGGAATGATCTGGTCTGCAGCAAACCGATCCAACGTCGCACCGGACGTGAGATCGTCGAGCAACTGTTTCGCGACGTGCTTGCCGATGGATTCCGCGCGTCTTCTCAGTGCCCCTGCCTGATCCGCGCCGAGTCGCACGGCCCCTTCACGGTCGGCAAAGAGCGCCAGGGCCGCCCCGGGCTGCAGAGACTCTGTCTCGTTGCAAATCTCGATCTCGGCCCGATGTCCTGCCTTGGCGAGCGCGTCTTGTGCCGCATCCGCCATGCGCCGGCTGACCAGCCGTTCCTCGAGGTGAGAGGAGAGGGCGATACCCCACAGCCTGGTCACCGGACCTGATTCTTCACGGGTGATGGCTCGGAAGGGCCGGCTGAGAGGAGTGACTGTGAGGCGAAGTATGCCGTCTCCGCGTGGCACGTAGCCAGGGCGCCCGATCTCGACGTCCGCCTGGAGGCCCATGTTCTGCAGCATCGGGAGCAGCACGTGCTGCAGATGAAAAACAGACGGGGCAAAATCCTGGAAGAGGCCGCCTCGCAATTCGACTGTGACCGGCGACGCTGCGAAAGCCAGGACCGGCAGGGTGCCGAGGCCCAGCATCGTCGTCGAGCCGGCGGAGCCGATGTCCCAATGATAGTGACGCCCTGTCTTGAGAGGGCCTGGGCGGAACGTGAATTCCTGAGACCCTTGCGCCAGCCCCTCAGCGCGGCCGTTGACCAGCTCGGCAAGGGCTTCGACGACGCGAATGTGCTGCGGGCGCAACCCGGGCTTGTCCCGCTTCGTCCGGGCATTGACCATGTGGATGGGCCGGCCGGTCAGGGCGGAAAAGGCGACCGCCTGCCTCACGATGGTGCCGCTGCCGGAATAGCGAGAGCCGTCGATCGTCAGCATGGCGAGGTCGTTCGGTAGAGGACTCACCCACTCTCGAAAGGATTTGACCGGTATAATGCGCGCACACGGTCGTGATCTCAAGGGAGAGCGTGAGGACGACTGAATAGCCATCGAGGGTCGTCCCGACGAAAAATTGGCATCAGCTCAAGGGCGGGCGCATCCAGCCTTTCAGTAGAGTAGGAAGGTCCCTTGGCTCCCATCATGATGATTCTCCGTTCTGTTCAACCGGTCGCAAGGAGAAGCGATGCTCTCTCGCAACAAGCTTGGTTTGATCGGACTGCTGGCCTGGTACCTGGCGATATCGATCTGGACCGCGCAGTCGCCGGCTGATCCTCAGTTCTGGCTCCTGGCAAGCATCCTGCCCGCCGTATTTGTGGTTGTCCTGATCGCCACTCACCGCGTCTTTCCCTTGTCTCATGCCTCCTACCTGTTCATCACGGCGTTCCTCACTCTCCACACGATCGACGTCCATTACGCATACGCTGGAGTGCCGGCCGGGGCATGGCTGCAGCAGGCGTCGGATCTGAACCGGAACCACTTCGACCGGATCGTGCATTTCAGTTTCGGATTCTTGCCGGCCTACCCCCTGGAAGAGCTGTGTCGTCTGGGAGCGGGCGTCCGAGGCTGGTTGGTGTACTATCTGCCGGTCATGACGGTGCTGGGGCTGAGTGGCCTCTGGGAAATTATCGAATCGTGGGTGGCCGGCGCGGTGCATCCGGAACTCGGCATCACCTCCCTCGGCTCCCAGGGGGATATGTGGGATGCCCAGAAAGACATGGCGTCGGCCTTTACCGGCGCCATGTTGAGCATGGCCGTCACTCTCGACGTGGCGAAACGCAAGAGAGAGACTCCGAATCTCGCCGCTCGGTAATTCTCGCCTCCTTGTTCACGCGTTCCCTCAACGAGAGGTCTGCCTCTCGCCCTGCGCCGCGGTGGCCTTAGCCGGGATTATTCAGTGCGCCGTGAAAAGGCGCTGTGTGTCTCACAGGTGCAAGTCCTGTCTGGGGAGTCGTCGGGACACCCCAGTAGCTACCGAGGCAGTCGCAAGGGCAACCGACCGACTGAAGCCCTCGGGACATGAGCCTCCGTCATGGGAGGTTGGCAAGTCGATGGGCCGCAACACGTGTGAAGCCTGAGCAGGCCTCGAAAGTGACGTCGCGAGGGCCGACCGGCCTGAATAACCGGGAAGGCCGCTGGAGGCTGGGGGAGCACCCGACCGATGACCCCAGTCTTCCTCGCCGGGGTAAGGGGCGCGGCACGCCAGCACAGCACACAGGGCAACACGGGAGATCCCGCGTGGCGAGGCGTCGCGGGTCGGGTCTTGCAATACGACATGCAGGGACACACCAGCGGGTTGAGCCCAGCGTTGCCTCCATGAGGATAGCCGCATGAGACATTCGCCGTTCGCGTCGCGGCCGGCCTGGCCAAGGTCCGGCGTTTCCTACAAGTTTTTCGAGCATTCGGAGCGGTCTCGGGCAGGGTCTCGAGACTGGCCACTCCTCACATTGAGGGCCAGGTCTTGTCTTGGCACATCGCGGCGGGGCTGACCAAGGGGCAGTTAGAACCGGGCGCCAGGCTGGACTACGGGGAGAGGCGCCGGAACCTACAGCACTTTGAAGGACAGGCCTGGGATTTTTCCGAAGTCGCGGCGATTCAGCGTCAACACTTTGTCGCCTCTGGAGATTGCCGTCGCGCCAATGATGAGATCATGCGCGCCTATTCTGGTGCCTGTACAATCCAACGTCGCCCACAACTCAGCGTAGAGACGGGCGACCGCCAGATCGACGTCGTACACCGGGAATGAGGAGATTGCTTGCTCCACGAAGGCCGAGCGCTTGAGTCGCCTGGCCGCGTTGTCGGCTCGATGCACGCCGTGAAGCAGCTCAGCGGCTGTGATGACGCTGAGACCCAGCGGCTCGTCAGGGTGGGTTGTCGCGTAGTCTTCGAGCGCCCCGATCTTCCGCTCCCACTCGATCAGCACGCTGGTATCAAGGACTATGCCCACGGTGCCTTTCTGGGGAGGCCAGGAGCCTTGCGCCGGGCCCTCGATACATCGCGAGCGAAAGACGCCGCGTCCTTTCCGAGCGAGGGCAATTTCCGAAGCAGGTCGGGAAGCTCGCCTAGCATCTTGCTCACCCTTGTTGAGTAGCCCCGAGAAATTTCTCGCAGCCTCCGTGGCCGAGATCGTTTTTCCCATCTTGGCGCCCTCCGCTTCCATGGACAGCATATCTGATTTTCAGATATGACACAACCCAAGTACGTTTCCCCTAATCCGGACGTAAGCCCGTCATGTGGTCTGCCGAGCCCAGGCATCGCCACGCGGGATGCGGGCGCGGGCGACTGACAGTTATTTTCGCACGCACCTCCCAGGTGCAGCGTGATGGTGTGGAGAAAGTGATGGGGTCTTGCAATGCGACATGCGGGAAAACAACAGGGATTGAGCCCGGTGTTGTCTCATTGGTACAGCCCCATTAGACGTTCGCCGTTCGTGTCGAGGCCGGCTTGGCCGCAGGCTTCGTCCATGTGGGGCCCGGCGCTCAGCCGCCGCCGATGGCACCGACGATCTCGCCGTTAATCTCGATCGGCAACCCCCCACCGAGGATGAACATACGGTCGTTCATGTCACCCAAGAACGGAGATAGACGCATCTCCTGG
>JACRLS010000111.1 GCA_016235225.1 Nitrospirota bacterium
GCCAATGCGGTCACGGTCTCGCGCGCCGTGCCCCGGACGGTGAACGAGCTGAAAGGGAGGCTCATCCCGGCCGACGTTCGGGTGACCGTCACGCGGGATTACGGGGAGTCGGCCGACGAAAAAGCGAACGAACTGCTGTGGCATCTGGCGATCGCGGTCGTCGCCGTGGTGATCTTTCTGGGCGTGGCCCTGGGGCCGCGGCCGGCCATGGTCGTGTCGCTGGCGATCCCGATCACGCTCGCGCTGACGCTCTTCACCTCCATGCTGATCGGCTACACCATCAATCGGGTGACCCTCTTTGCCCTGATTTTCTCGATCGGCATTCTGGTCGACGATGCGATCGTCGTCGTCGAAAACACCTATCGCCACCTCACGCTCCGACGGCTCCCTCACCGGGATGCCTCAATCTACGCGGTGGACGAAGTGGGGAATCCCACGATCCTGGCCACCTTCACCGTCATTGCGGCTCTCCTTCCTATGGCCTTCGTGTCGGGGCTCATGGGTCCCTATATGCGGCCCATTCCCATCAATGCCTCGATCGCCATGTTTTTCTCGTTACTGGTCGCCTTCATCGTGGTGCCCTGGTTCTGTCAGCAGTGCTATCGGGAAGGGATGACCCTGGGAGGGCAGGGAGAGTCGGAGGAGCAGCCCGGGCGGGGCATCCGCCTCTACCGGCAGGTGCTCACCCCGCTCCTCGTCCGACCGTGGCTGGCCTGGACGTTTTTCGGACTCGTCGTGCTCTTGCTGGTCGGGTCGGTGTCGCTGTTCGCCACGCGGGACGTGCCGGTCAAGATGCTGCCCTTCGACGACAAGAGCGAGCTGCAGCTCGTGATCGATATGCCGGAGGGCACCACGCTGGAAGAGACGGCCCATGTCGCGAAGGCGCTCACCGCCTATGTGCGGACGATTCCGGAAGTCCGGGATTACCAGGCCTATGTCGGCACGGCCTCGCCGATCAACTTCAGCGGGCTGGTGCGACATTACTTCCTGCGCGAGGAGCCCCATCAGGCCGACATTCAGATCAATCTGGCGGCCAAGGATCAACGGACGTCACAGAGCCACGCAATCGCCCGGCGAATCCGACCGGAGGTTCAACGCCTCGCCTCGGCGTTGGGCGCCAACGTGAAGCTGGTGGAAGTGCCGCCGGGTCCGCCCGTGCAGGCCGTGCTGGTCGCGGAGGTCTATGGCCCCGACCACGGGCAGCAGCGTGAGGCGGCCCAGGCGCTCCGAGGATTGTTCGAGACCACCACCGGGGTGGTGGACGTGGACGACTCAATCGAGGCCGACCACGTGAAGTACATCTTTTCGGTGGATCGGGCGAAAGCCGCCCTGGCCGGGATCCCATCCGAGGACATCGTGGCGACGGTCCGCATGGCGCTGGGAGGAGCAAAGGTGGGGCTGCTCCACCTGCCGAAGGAGAAGAGCCCGGTCCAGATCGTTCTTCGGCTGCCGTTGGCCGAACGGACAGGGCTCGAGCATTTCGGCGAGATCGCCGTTCAGGGTTCGGCCGGGCGCCTGATCCCCCTGTCCGAGCTGCTGACCATTGAGCGGGCCCTGCAGGACCAGCCTCTTTATCATAAGAACCAGAAGCCGGTGGTGTATGTGACGGGCGACGTGGGTGGCCGGGGCGCCGAGCGGGCGGAAAGCCCGGTCTATGGCGTCCTCGGCATCGGCGAGCGTCTGGCGACCCTGCGGACGCCGGACGGAGCTCCGATGGAACAGCACTATGCCCGGCAGCCTGTGTCAGAATCCCGGCTCTCCGTGAAATGGGACGGGGAGTGGCACATTACCTACGAGACGTTCCGTGACATGGGGCTGGCCTTCGGGGTTGCGATGGTCTTGATCTATCTGCTGATTGTGGGACAGTTCCAGTCCTTTCTCGCGCCCGTGATCATCATGGCGCCGATCCCGCTGACTTTGATCGGGGTCATTCCCGGCCACTGGGCGACGGGTTCCTACTTCACGGCCACCTCCATGATCGGGTTCATCGCCCTTGCCGGCATCATCGTGCGCAACTCGATCTTGTTGGTGGACTTCATTCAGCTCCAGGAACGTCAGGGCGTGCCGCTTCATGAGGCGGTGATACGGGCCGGGGCGATCCGCACGCGGCCGATCGTATTGACCGCCGCCGCGCTCATGGTCGGCGCCTTCGTGATCATCCTCGATCCCATCTTCCAAGGTCTGGCCGTCTCGCTGTTATTCGGCGTCGGGGCCGCGACCCTGCTGACGTTGATCGTCATCCCGGTGCTGTACTATCGGCTCATGCACGCTCGCGGGCATCACCTGAAATCCGAGGAGGAGATGAGCGACCAGGCGCTCGACTCTCCGTCAGGCCAGAAAGACCATCCCGCGCCGGTGACGTCGACGATCCCGGACGCGACCGCATGAGCCCCTTGACAGAATCTCAAATCGTTCCAATACTTACGGAGGCGACCCACCAGAGGGTTGGCTTGAGGGAAGGCCGTGGAAGGCGAATATCATGACGGGGGGCGAGGTGAGATCCCTCCTGAACCAAACATGAAACGGAGGAAGGCTATGTTGGGCAAGAGGTTTCTTGGAGTCCTGGCCATCTGCGCGGTGGCGATGCTGTCGTCCTGGATCGCGACGCTGGCCGGGGCCGCTCCGGAGCAGAAGCCGGCCGCGAATGCCCAGTCGGCGGCTGAGTACAAGCTGACGATCCCATTCGGGCTGGACGAGAGCGCGGTGGTCATTCCCCAGGACAATCCGCTCAGCAGGAATAAGGTCGAACTCGGGCGCCTGCTGTTTTTCGACAAGCGGTTGTCGAAAAACGACACCATCGCTTGCGCGAGTTGCCACATGGCGAAATTCGCTTTTACGGACGGCAGGCCGGTCTCCACAGGCATCCGAGGACAGAAGGGCGGTCGCAGCGCCCCGGCGTCCCTCAACCGGGCGTTCAGCAGCGGTCAATTTTGGGACGGCCGGGCGGCGACCTTGGAAGAGCAGTCCGTGGGGCCCTTCATCAATCCGGTCGAGCACGGCTTTGCCAACCACGATGAGATGATTGCGAAGATGAAGAAGATCGCCGGCTATCGGAAACTCTTCCTGCAAATCTTCGGCGAGGACATCACGATTGGCAACGTGGGCAAGGCCATCGCCAGCTTCCAGCGCACCATTCTCTCCGGCAACAGCCCGGCCGACCGGTTCGACATGGGCGGGGAGGCCAACGCGCTGTCAGACTCTGCACAAAAAGGACTGGAACTGTTCAGAGGGAAGGCGCGGTGCACGCGGTGCCATTCGGGGTTTAACTTCAGCGATGAAAAGTTCCACAACCTCGGCATCGGGTGGGATACGAACACGGTGGATCTGGGGCGGTACCTCGTCACCAAGAATCCGGAGGACATCGGGGCGTTGAAGACGCCGACATTGCGGGAGATTGCTCGGTCGGCGCCCTACATGCATGACGGACGATTCAAGACGCTGGAAGAGGTCGTGAACTTTTACAACCAGGGTGGAGTGAAGAATCCGCATCAGGATCAATTGATCATTCCGCTCGAGTTGACGGATGAAGAAAAGCACAACCTGGTGGACTTCCTCCATGCACTGAACGGCGAAGGGTGGCAGCAGGCCAAAGCGCCGAGAGCCTTTCCTCAATAGAACAGGAACCGCACACGTGCCGACCGCGGCGGATCACCGGCTCCGTTGATGCCATGACCCTCTCTCTGAACAAGGCACGAGGCAAGGCCCTGACCGGTCCCGACCACAACGGTCGAGCCGCCGTCCTGGCGACGTTCGACCGCATCTACCAAGAGAACGTGGACCGGATGTATCGGTTTGCCTTTCGGCTCTGCGGCCAGGAAGACGACGCCAAAGACCTCGTTCAGGAAACGTTCCTGAATGCCTTCCGGGGACTGAAAGATTTCCGGGGCGAGGCCCAACCCTCCACCTGGCTCTATACCATTGCCGTCCGGGCCTGTACCCGCATGCGCCGTCGTCGCAAAGGCGCCCCGGAGCGGGAACTGTCTCTCGACGAATTCATTCCGACCTCGGAAGGCGAGTTTCGGCTCCAGATTCCGACCGAGGGGCTCTCGCCCGAGGAGGCGCTGGAGCACAAGGAACTGCGCGACAATCTGTTTCACGCGATCCGCAGCCTGCCGAAAAAATACCGGATGGTGCTGGTGTTGCGGGACATGGAAGGCTTGAGCGCCAAGGAAGTGGGCGCGGTGATGGGGCTCAACGAGCGGGCCGTCAAATCCCGCCTCCACCGGGCCCGGCTCTTTGTGAGGCGCGAACTGAGTGCGAAGGGGTTGGCTCAGGCCCCCCCGGAGCGTGGATCGGTGGGAAATCAGACATGGCCAAGAATGCGGAGGCACGAAGGAGTTCCGACATGAAGGCGAAAACAGGCACGCGGCGAGCGACGCGCCGCTCCGGGCATGACCAGCACGGCCATACGAAGGCGCAGTGTCTGAACATTCTGCAGAA
>JACRLS010000112.1 GCA_016235225.1 Nitrospirota bacterium
ATGGACCCCGAAAAGGACGAGATTGCATTCCGCTGCGGAAGGCTGGTGATGGATTTGATCGCGCGCGATCTCCGCCCGCGACAGATCATCACACGCAAATCCGTGGAAAACGCCATCGCGGCCGTAGCGACAACGGGCGGATCCACCAATGCCGTCCTTCACTTGCTGGCCATCGCGCGCGAGGCCGGCGTACGGCTGACGATCGACGACTTCGATACAATCAACCGGAAGGTGCCGCTCCCCGCGGACTTGAAACCCGGAGGCCGGTTCACAGCCGCCGATCTCTATGCGGCGGGCGGGACGACGCTGGTGGCGAAGCGATTGCTGGACGCCGGCATCTTGCACGCCAACCAACCGACGGTGACGGGCAAGCCGATTGGAGCTGAAGCGGCTCAGGCCAAGGAAACGCCGGGACAAGAAGTATTGCGTCCCCTGTCCAACCCCATCAAGCCGACAGGCGGGCTCGTGATTTTGAAGGGCAACCTCGCCCCGGAAGGCTGCGTGGTGAAGGTCGCCGGCCACTCGATCATGAAGTTCCGTGGACCTGCGAGGGTGTACGATCGGGAGGAGGATGCGTTCGCGGCGGTGAAGGCCGGACAGATCAAAGCCGGAGACGTCGTCGTCATCCGATACGAAGGGCCGTCGGGGGGCCCCGGCATGCGGGAGATGCTCGGCGTCACTGCCGCGATTGTGGGGGCCGGGCTGGGAGATTTGGTCGCGCTCCTGACCGACGGCCGATTTTCCGGCGCGACGCATGGCCTCATGGCCGGACACGTGGCCCCTGAAGCCGTGAAGGGAGGCCCGATCGCCGCGGTCAAAAACGGTGATGTGATTGTCTTCGATATCGCAAAACGGCGGCTGGATGTGGAACTCTCACAGAAGGATCTGAAGGCGAGACTCAAGAAGGTCAAGCTGCCCGTTCCCCGCTATACGACAGGCGTCATGGCCAAGTATGCCCGACATGTCTCGTCGGCCTCGGAAGGGGCGGTCACCAGCTGAGGAATGAGTCGGGGTGACGGGCTGGAGGGGGGAGCGATCAAGAAGCCTCTCGCCTCACGCTGACGCTCGGCTATCGGTCTTCCATGCGGGCCATGGAAATGTTCTGTGCGATGGAGACGCGGACGAGATGGACGGCCAGGAGGAACCCATAGACCACACAGAAGAAGTTGAAGGTCACGCGATGGAAGTCCACCAAGAGAATGGGCAAGAAGAGCGCAAACATCAGGCTCGCAATCAGCGTCGCGAAGGTCAATCGCCGGCAAAATTCATACGACGGCTCGCGCCCGATCGGCCTAAGGGCCCGTGCATAGCGGGCTGACCGCTCGAGTCGCGCGTCCCAGAGTTCCGTCTCGGATCGCCCCCACGAATTCAAGAGCACGTACCCAATGACGATTACCAGCCAGGGGCTGGCCCACAGCGGCCAGTAGGCAAACCCGGCGTAGGGTTCCGCCGTCAACAACGTGGCGAACGACGGCGCATAGAGGAGCCCGAGCACCAGCGGGAGCACCCGTTCGTCTCCCGGTCGGCTGCCCTCGGGCCCGCCGTGCACGAGCTCCCGTTCAAACAGCGGATAGCCGTACTTCAGCACCACGAGAGCAATGGCGGCGCTCATGGTCTTGTCGGGAATGTACCGGATGCAGTTCTGCAGCCAGTTGACGATCGTCCAGGCCAGACTGTCTCCCCAGCTGAACCCGAACAGCATGCTGAGATGCGTGCGCACCGCAGCTTCCCAGACCGTGACACGCTGGTTCACCACCTCGGCCACTTCAGGATTGAGGGCAAAGATCGTCTTTTCCCCGAGCGCAGCCTGGATCAACGTCCCGGGTACGCTCATGACAATCGCGCCCATCACCCCGAACACGCACAAGAACCACCCGTGGGAAAAGGCGGAGTTTCGTCCCGTCTTGAGATACTTCGTCAATCCCGACAGCCGGGCCATGTAGCCCCAGAAGAAGGCTCCGGTCATGTTGACCAGCGCCCAGGGAAAGATGATGACGTCGGCGCCACTCTCCGGGAACAGCAACCAGTTCACGACCGAATTCGAGACCAAGGCGACGATGGCGCCCCACCAGGGCCCCAAAAGGAACGACACCAGGGCCGTGCCGGTCATGTCCAGGAAGAGAATGCTTTGCAGGTGACGGCTGAGCGTCAGGCCGATGTAGTTCAGGAGTACGCCGGCGGCAACGATCACGCCGGTTTCATACAGCAGGAGATAGGAGATCTTTTGGAGAAATTTCGGATTCCAGGGCTCGGAGCGATTCGCCGCCTCAGCCGAGCGATCGTCGGGCGAGCCGACCTTGTCCGGGTTTCTTCCGTTCTTCATCCGGTGATGGAGGTTGTGAAACTTCTCCATGATGGAGAGGACGGCGGCCACGAACCCCGCCAGCGTCCCGCTCAGCATCAGGACTTCTTTTTCGAACCCGTCAGGCATCGTGTCAGCCTTTCCTTGGCTCCGTCGATACTCCCACTCCCTCGGCTATCTCACTAAATGTAGCGAGTGAATACGCAGATCGCCACCTGGAGACGGACAATTACCACAAAATGGGCCGGTCCGGAGGTATCCCGCACCAATCATCATCAACGGAGAGGAGGGACAATCAACGCCGGTGGATTAACTCCTCGAGAGGACACACCGATAAGAAAGGGACGTTCATGGAAAGCCACGCTACAGAGTCCGCCTCGGTCGTCCCGATCCGCCGGTCCCGCGCCTGCGACTTTTGCGCCCATCCGGACTCGACCGTCAGCTACCCCTGTCGCGACTTTTCCTTGACGACGGCAGCCTCGGTGAAATCCGGTGAGGATACGCTCTCGAGTAATGGGGGCTTTCTGCACGTGGACGCCGACCAGGTGGACCGGAGCCGGTTTCCGGTGGTCGTCTATCGAGGTGACTGGGCCGCCTGCGATCTCTGTCGGGCGCTGATCGAAGCTTCACGCATCGAAGATCTGACGCAGCGCATCATCGAAGAAATCCGCCGACAATCCCCTTCGACCCGTCTGACGTTGGACGATATCCGTCTCATGCTCCTGCTCTTCTGGGAGCATCGCCTGAAAGCAGCTGCCTAGGAACTGAGATCCCTCAGGCGCCCGGGCCATCATCTGTTCTGAAGCCGCACCGCAGGGGGAGAAATCTCGAACGGGAGGAACGAGTTCAGTGGGACGCAGGGGGACGCTCCGGCACGTCCTTCTCGGTCCGGTCATGACGCTCGTATCGACTCCGCACGAAGCCACCGCACGGCACCCGATCAGGATTGAGCCGGCTGCCGTTGGGTCTGGACTGGTTGGTCATGGCGTGCCCCCTACGCGCCCATCAGAACCCAGGCCATGGCGGCGAAGCAGGGGTCCGGCGCTCCCGTTGCTCTGCCTGTGTCTCTTTGCCTGCCCCTCCTTCAGTCAGGCTGATGCCCCCAAGCGCCCCTTCTGGACTGAACAGGCGATGTTTCGCTTTGGAGAGGACGTCTTCTTCGTCGGCGAGGCGACCTGCGCCAAGTCGGCCGAAGATGGCCGCCAGCGGGCCTTTGCCAACGGGGTGCAGGAGTTGATGAACTATGCACAGGCACGGGGAACCGCCGGTGTCGAAATCTCCACGCAGATGGTGTTTGAGGAGGCCGATGCACCCGGCTGTCCCGCCGGCACCGTCAGCGTCTGGCGGCTCCTACGCGCGGACGCCGACAAGGTCGCCAGACTGCCGAAAGGGCCGACGCGCAAGTCGCTGGATGAGGAGATTCGGTCTGTCACTCATCCTCGATGAGGACAATCTGCTCAAGCGCTGGCGGCTCGCCGGCCCGCAGGGGGCGGCACATGGGGAAAAAGGATCAGCCGCCGGAACTGCCCCGCTGCACGTAATCACACCCGACAGCAGCCCCCCGGTGGACCTCACACAGAAGCTCCGGGATCTCGAACAGTCCGCTCCATCAGGTCTCGGCATCGTCCACAACAAACACATGGCGGTGATCCCCAGACCGCCGCATGAAGAGACGATGCGTCCCGCAGACAATCCCCAGTCAAAATCGTTGGCCGCCCACTTTTTCGCACCCGCCACCCGCCAGGTGTCGGGCTTGGGAGTCGTCCGGCTCAATAATAGTCCATACATCGATAGGCAATTCGCCCGTTACCATTGCGAACTCCTGGCCTATACGCTGTCCATCAGACATATCCCGGATGGTTCGGGCCCGCACACCAGTCTGGATCATGTCTTGAACGACCAGGCGGAAGCGGAACTACGTGCAGCCGTCACCGCGGGCCTTCGAGCGGCAGGGTACGATCCCCGCTATGTTGGGGTTCGGCTGACTGTCCCGATTCATGCCGATGCGCTCAAGGCGTTTGGACCGAATGCGACCCTGCTCGCGACCGGTGCCGGAGCCGCATGGGCGGTGAGCACGGCTGCTGCAATCCTGGGCGATGCGCTCCGGTCGGATGTTTCTTTGTTGGGCACGCTGGATGCCCGGCAGGAAATAGTCTCGGTCGAGGGACTCGATGAAAAGATCGGGGGCTGTCGTCAATCGACCCCATCTGAGTTGATCGTCTCAGCCTACCAGGAGTCGCTCGACCTGGCCCTCAGCAGAACACGCATGGGACTTCGTATTACGCCCGTGACGACCCTTCCCGAAGCCTACCAGGCCGCCACCGGCCAACCACTCCGCCAGGCGCGATAACAGCAACGAACGTGAGGCTTGAAGCGAGGGGCCACAAGCCTCCGGAGGGGTTTGCGTCCACCGACTGATATCGAGGAGTGTTACGAGCGGGCGTAGAACTGCTGGATCGTCTCGACGACGTAGGTCTGTTGCGGCTCGGTGAGTTCGGCGTAGATGGGGAGGGAGAGCGCCTCTTCGGAGGCCCGTTCGGACAGCGGGAAGGCATTTTTCTGATAGCCCAGATCTCGATAGCAGGTCTGGAGATGGAGCGGGACCGGGTAGTAGATCTCCGTCGCAATGCCCTTCTC
>JACRLS010000113.1:0-1456 GCA_016235225.1 Nitrospirota bacterium
CACTTGGAGGCGGTCCAGTCCATGAAACTGCCCGATGGTGACGGGTGCATGGCGCCGTTCCAAGCCCCCGAGGCGGTCCGGATCAACTCGCCGGTTATCCTAGGGCCTGGGAGTGCGGTGATGTGGAGCACCAGAGAAACGACGCTCGGACCAGGAACGGTCTTGGCTCGGATGACCCATCTCGGAGAGGACTGGCTGCTGGTGCACTTCCTCGGCTATGGGCACGTCGTGCGCGTGGCTGAGGTCATCGACGTCAATCCACATTTGCCGCTCCGGGCGGCATTTGATGTGGTGAACTCAGGCAATGACGCATTAAGGGCTGAGGTCGCTGAGACCTTCATGAGCGCGTTTATCCGACCACCATCGAGTTGAGGTGACCGACACTTGCACGGTCATCAAGGATCCGAATCTCAAACACGCCCATGAATCGTGCGCCCGCACAGCCGTCCCCTACCACTAGGCCCGCCACCGGGAGACCCTGGCCCCCGGAACTATTTGAAGAGATCACGGATCTACTCGCGGAAGCCCTTTTTCAAGATTTTCAAGCACATCGGCGCGCTACGGTTCAATCCCCCCCGGGACTTAAGCATACAATTTCATTGACGAATCAGGCGAATGAGAATAATTGAAGGGCGCAGTAGTACAGATTCTTCGGACAGAGAAAACACGATGCGCGTTGCGATCTACGCAAGAAAATCAACGGCCCAGACCGGCGTGAGCGAGGATGCGCGCTCCGTTGAACGACAGAAGGCTCGCGCCCGCGAGTACGCGGCGCGCCACGGCTGGACTGTTTCGGAAGATCACATTTACGAAGACGACGGGATCAGCGGCGCTGAGTTTGACCGACGCCCGGGATTCCAGCGTCTCAAGGACACGTTAAAGCGCCAGCCCCCTTTCCAGTGCCTCATCGTGATGGACGAATCAAGGCTGGGGCGTGAATCCATCGAGACGGCGCACATGCTCAAGCAACTCTCCCTCGCCGGCGTTAGGATTTTCGCCTACCTTGACGATCGCGAAGTTCTCCTCGACAACCTCATGGACAAAATGCGGCTCTCGTTCACGAGCCTCATGGATGAGGGCGAGCGGTATCGTGCTCAGCAGCGGACCTTTGACGCCCTTCATCGAAAAGCCTTGATGGGCCATGTGACCGGCGGGCGTGTGTATGGATACGATAACGTGGAAATTGCCTCGTCTGCCATGGATGCTTACGGGAGACCGAAGCGGGACCACGTCGAGCGCCGGATCAACGAGGAACAAGCATCAGTCGTGCGGCGGATCTTCCGTCTCAGTGCGGAAGGAAAGGGCATGGTCTCCATTGCCAGACTCTTGAACGATGAAGGCCTTCCCGCTCCGCGGAACAGCGCCGGCCGTCGCGTCTCATGGAGTCCCTCCTCGGTGAGGAGTGTGCTGTTCCGGCGGCTCTATCTCGGGGAAGTGGTCTGGAACAAGACGAAGA
>JACRLS010000113.1:1463-5552 GCA_016235225.1 Nitrospirota bacterium
CAGCAGCAGCGGAAACGCCCGGAGAAGGACTGGGTGAAGATCTCTCTCCCTCACCTTCAGCTTCTATCTGAATCCGAATGGAAAGCCGCCCATGATCGGTTGGCGGCTACGCGTGCATCCTATCTCAGCGGCACCAAGGGCGAGCTGTGGGGCAGGCCAGCCAGTCGGCTCGACTCGAAGTATCTGCTCACAGGGCTTGTGCGGTGCGACGCCTGCGGAGGCAGTGTGTACGTCCAGAGCAGTTCTCGAAAAGACGGGCGTGCCCTCTTCTACGGCTGCATGACCTACCACCTTCGCGGACGCACAGCCTGTTCCAATAATCTGCTCACGCCGATGGATCGGGCCAATGAGGAAGTGTTGGGAGCCATTGAGCGCGATGTACTCCATCCCGATGTGACGAAGACCGTCGTTCGCAAAGCCTTGGACAAATTTCGGGCCGCCGAACGGGAATGGAAGGAGCGCCGACAGGTGCTGCACAAGCAGATCTCAGGGGTCGACACAGAAATAAGGCGGCTGGTAGCGGCGATCTCGGCCGGAGGGGACATCCCGGCGCTGATCGAGGCGGTGAAGGATGCCAATGACCGCCGGGAGGCCCTGTCCCGGGACCTGGCCATCGTCGACAGTCAGCAGCATTCCGATGCCGACTACGATGAACTCGAAAAGGAGTTACAGGCTCATTTTGAATCGTGCTGGAAGACCGTACTTACCCGCCAAATCGGCCCCACCCGTCAGATCCTCCAGAAGCTCTTCAACGGAAAACGCCTCCCCTTCATCCCCATGACGAACGTTGGTGGTTCTCAGTATGAATTCAAGGGTACGGCCATGATCGGCAGGTTACTGACAGGCCGTACAAAGGAAGTGGTGTCCCCAACGGGATTTGAACCCGTGTTGCTGGCTTGAAAGGCCAACGTCCTAGGCCAGGCTAGACGATGGGGACGCCTCGATGAAGACGGAATGTGCGGGCTCGATTGAAGCGCGGATTCTAGCAAGAGATCCTTCTGCGCGTCAAACATCTTCCCCCCTCTACACCTGAATCCGCGCTGAGACCAACGGAATCGGAATATGGTAGCATGGCCTACATTCGCGTGAGGCTCTATCCATGAGTGATCATCAGCCAGATGTCCAGCGAGATCCCCCGCATGACTCGCGGGCCAAGTCCGGAGCGCCCAGCAGTGATCCATTCGTGTTGATCGACGAGTGCCTGGCATCATTCCCCGATCAGGATCCGCGCCAGAAGATTCTTTATAAGCTTCGTCATCTGCTGATCCAGCAGGGCACGCTGCACCAGCAACGTGAGGCCGAGTTCAAGAAGCTCTCCGACGTGGTCGGCAAACTGACGGCGCCGGCCAATCGGATCGGCACCCTGTTGGAGATTCCGGCGGACGGGCTGGCCCGCATCGCCGTCGGCGGCGCGGAGTATTACACACACGTCGACCCGCGGGTGGCGCCGGAGGCCCTCAAGATCGGCACGCAGGTGCTGGTCAACGAAGCGTTTGCGGTCATCAAGACGTTGGGATTCGATCGGCACGGCCCGGTGCTGAAGATCGCCGAGGTGCTGCCGGATGGACGACTCCGCTTCGAGTCGGAGATGGGTCGCCAGGCGGTCATTCTACAGAGGTCCAGCGAGCTGGCCGACGTCGGCCTCAAAGCCGGCGACGAGGTGCGCGTGGATCCGAGCCATCGCATCGCCGTGGAACGGCTTGAGGACCGTCGCGCGCAGACGCACGTGCTGGATGATATCCCGACCATCACGTGGGAGCAGATCGGCGGCCAACAGGCGGCCATCGAGGCGATTCGGAAAGCGATCGAGTATCCCCTGCTGCACGCCAAGACATTTGAACAGTACAAGTTTACGCAGCCGAAAGGGTTCTTGCTCTACGGGCCTCCCGGCTGCGGCAAGACCTTGATCGGCCAGGCGACCGCCGCCAGCCTCTCGAAGCTGGCTCGGGAGTCTACGCCTGCCGCGCTGCCGGGGCGCGAGCCAGAGCCTCCCATCACCGGCGGGGTCTTCTTGCACGTCAAAGGACCGGAGATCCTGAACATGTGGTTGGGCGAATCCGAACGCATCGTGCGGGATCTGTTTACCCAGGCCCGTGCGCGGCGGACAGCCGGTCTGCTCCCCTTCATCTTTATTGATGAGGCGGAATCCGTCCTCGGCACGCGCCGGGCCATGCGCTCATTCAACATCAGCAACACGCTCGTGCCCATGTTCTGTGCGGAAATGGATGGAATCGAGTCGTTGCGCGATGTGGTGATCATCCTGGCCTCCAACCGCCCGGATCTGATCGACCCAGCCGTCCTCCGCCCAGGACGTATTGACCGGAAGATCAAAGTGGCCAGGCCCAACCGGGACGCGGCAGCCGAGATCCTGACCGTCTACCTGACAGCGGACCTGCCCCTCGATCCTTCGTTGATTGCGGCACATCAGGGAGAGGCCGCTGCGGCTCGCAACGCCCTGGTGACCCGGATCACAGAGGCCATTTTTCGCCGAACCGACGAGAACCGGGTGCTCTCGATTCGCCTGCGAAGCGGCCAGAACAAGACCCTCTATCGCGGAGATCTCCTCAGCGGGGCCATCCTGGCCTCCGTCGTACAACGGGCCAAAGAAAAAGCCATTGACCGGTCACTCGGAGACCGGACTGGCGCCGGTCTGAACGGCATCACAGCCGAGGACCTCCTTGAGTCGGTGGATGCGGAGTATCGGGAAGGCGAGATGCTTCCGCCCGATGACGCGGCGGAAGAGTGGTTGAAGCTGCTCGACCATCATCCGGAGCAGGTAGTGGGCGTTTCCTCATTCCGCAAGGGCCGATTGAGCGAAGAACGTGTGCTGGGGCAGATCATTTGAAGGCAAGGGGCGATAGGCCATAGGCAATTGGGCAGAGACGAAGTTTGTCCTGTCTCCAGTCCATTGCCAATCGCCCATAGCCCATGACCTATGCGTTTATTCGGCATCGAAACAGAATACGGCATCACCCGCGAGGATCAGGAGGTCGTGGACCCGGTGGAGGAGTCCATGGCCCTTGTGCGGGCCCACCTGCCTGCCCTGAGCAAGGTCGAAGGGCCGGCGAGCTTTGAACGGACCTGGGACTATGCGGGCGAGGATCCGCATGAGGATGCGCGCGGCTTTCGTGTCTCCGGTCTGCAACAAGATCGCGAAGAGGACGAGTTCGCCAAGCAGGACGCCCATCGCCCCTTTTCCTTTCACGAGATGAAAAGCGACCTGGTGCTCCCGAACGGCGCCCGGTTTTATAACGATCACACGCACCCGGAATACTCCACGCCGGAATGCCGGACCTTGCGCGATCTGGTCGCCCATGACCGGGCCGGTGAGCTCATCGTGCAGCGGGCAGCCGATCGGCGCAACCACGCCCTCGGCGGCACGCCGCTCCAACTCTACAAGAACAACACCGACTTTCACGGCCACAGCTACGGCTGCCATGACAATTACCTGATCTCGCGGCGCGTGCCCTTTGCCCGCCTGGCGGCGGGCTTGCTCCCCTTCCTGGTCAGCCGCCAGATCACGGCCGGCGCCGGCAAGATCGGCGTTGAAGGACAGGACCGCGCCTCTCAGCCGGGGGTCTTCCAGTTGTCGCAACGGGCGGACTTCATGGAGACCGAGTTCAGCGTGGACACGATGCGGCAACGGCCGATTCTGAACACGCGCGACGAACCGCATGCCGACCGAACGAAATATCGCCGCCTCCATCTGATCGTCGGCGATGCGAACATGGCCGAATACGCGACGGCGCTCAAAGTGGGCACGACCCGTCTGGTGCTGGAGCTGATCGAGCGCGAGGCGGCGCCCGCCTTAGAGCTGGCACAGCCGGTCGAGGCCATCAAAGCGCTCTCGCGCGACCCTGATCTGAAGGCGACCGTTCGCCTCACGAATGGTCAGGCCCTCACCGGCTTGGACCTTCAGACTCACTATTGGGAGGCCGCCCAGCGCACCCTCGCCGGCTCCGACGAGGAGACCGACTGGATCCTGCGCGAGTGGCGCGACGTTCTTCATCATCTCACCGGGGACCGGACGCCGCTGATCGGCCGGGTGGATTGGATCACGAAGCTCTCCCTGCTCGAAACCTTTGTTCG
>JACRLS010000138.1:0-8840 GCA_016235225.1 Nitrospirota bacterium
TGAAGCGCTTCTCGCTCGGACAACTCCACGAGCAATTCGGCAAACGGGGGGACGACTTCTACAAGAAGATTCGTGGGGAAGACGACTCGCCGGTGACGGAGGAAGGGGAAGCCAAGTCCATCGGGGAGCAGGAAACCTTTGACCGCGACACCCTGCAGTCCCAGGTGCTGACCGATCGGCTCTCGGAGATGTGTGGTGACGTGATCGAACGGCTGACGAGCGAGGGCTTCCCGGCGTTTCGCACCGTCGTCCTCACCTTGCGCTTCGCGGATTTCGACACCGTCTCGCGCTCCCATACGCTCCGCCGCCCCACGACCGATCTGCGAACGCTCCAGATCGAGGCGATGAAGCTGCTGCTCCCCTTTCTGGACAAGCGCGAGAATCCGAAGGGCAAGCTCATCCGGCTGCTCGGCATCCGCCTGGAAAAATTGGAGTAGGGCCTGGTTCACCGGCATCCCGATCCGGCGTCCGACCGGAGGCCGACCCCCGGTCATTCCGGGGCTGGTTCGGCGCCGATAATGTGGACCGGTGGACCGTCCTTCAAGGGGATCCTGGCGCCGGCCACCTCCTGGGACCCGACCACCCACTCGTACAGTCGTTTCGCGTCCTGAAGCTCCGGCTGGTTCGGCCTGCCGTAGTACTGCTTCTGCATCACCTCGTCATACAAGCCGATGCACCCATGTGACACCGGATAGCCCGCCAGGTCTCGTCCGTGGATCCAGTAGGCAATGCCCTGTTTGTTGACATGAAACAAGAGCGCATAGGTCATGGGATAGGGGAGATCGCGCTCCTCAATGGTATAGAGCGTTGATTTGTGATCACGGTGAGCCATCGTGAGGCGGAACTCACCGGTGGGGGTCTTGTTCCCGGGCTCGCCGGACGCGATTGGCATCGAGAATCGCAGGGCGCCCAATTCGTAGGCGCCCACAAACTGCTCCGACAAGTCGATCAGGAGAAAGCGCCCTTCAAATTCGGCCGGAGGATAGTGGCGGGGGAGCGGGGTGAAGTAGGCGACGTCCTCGATGTGCTGCGGAACTTTCAGGGCGACGCCGGGCCGGACATGGCGCCGGTCGATCCGGTTGAAGCGAGCCACGTCGATCCACCGCTCGCCGAACAGGGATTCAAGGGATTCGCCCTTCTTGATACGCCGGCATTCCCAGACGATCGTGGCATCGCTGGGGTAGGGGATCAGGCAGAGCGACTGCCTCGCGGTGGGCCTGTCGCTACCGGTCAGACAAGGGACGAAGAGCAGCAGCAGTCCGATGATCGCGACGGGAGGCACCCGGCGCACCGTCGTCTCCTCTACCGCTTGACGATCAGAGCCGAACAGGGAGCATGCTGCACCACGTCTTCCGCCACGCTGCCCAGGACAAAGCGCTCCTCGCCGCTCAGGCCCCGCGATCCCATGACGACAAGGTCGGCTTTCACCTTCTCCAGGTATTGAAGAATCACGGGTCCGGGGCGACCGTCCAACACGTCGGCGCTGACGGCTGTGTCTTGCCCCAGGAATGATTCCCGCGTCTGCGCCACCAGTCGTTTTGTCCGTTCGGTGGCGGGCTTGGCCAGATGCCTCAGCTTGGCCAGTGGGAGCACGGCGGCGGCGAGTTCATCGAGCACCGGCGGAACGACGGACAGCACGGCCAGATGCGCCCCTTCGGGAAGCGGCCATTTCCTCAGGAAGCAGACGGCACTGTGCGCCCGAGGAGAGCCAGCCGTTGCCAGTACGACGTGAGGCGTGGATGGGAGCAGGTTCTTGACCACCAGGACCGATCGCGTGTTGCCGGCCAGCACCTTTCGGGCGACGCTGCCCAAGAGAAAGCCCCGGTCATCGGTGACGCGGCGGGAGCCCAGCACGATCACATCGACCGCGCGCCGTTCGGGAGGGCTGTCGCGACGACGCCTGTGGCGCGTCGGAGCAGCTCACTCGCCGTTCGGTCCAGCGCGGCGCGGGTTTTCGCCAGACGCGCGCGCGCGGTGGGCCCGGCGGCACGCAGGCCCCGGAAGGGAGACGTGTCCACCACATGGAGGATGATGACCTCATCCGCGTGCGGACCGTAGAGCGTCCCCACCGCGTCGAGCGCGATCTGACTGGCATGGGATCCATCCACGGCACAAAGAATTCGCATGTCGGCCCTCAGTCAGGTGGCTGGGCGCACGGGCCGCGCCTACCACACTCCAAAATCAATTTCCTTCCAGGGGATCAGTTCCCAGTCCTGGGACTCACAATGCAGGATGGCGATGACACCCGAGGAGGCCATGACGCGCATCCCTTTCGGTCGGACCCAGGTCGAAGCTTTTTGAGACCGAATGTAGAAATGAGGTCCGCCCTCCGCATCCGTCCCGTGGAACATCTCCAAGAGGCGCAAGGCTTCCGCATAGGTCATGGTTCACCGTTCCCTCGGTTGCCACCTGTTGGCGAAGTCGGCCGTTGTTGATGAGAAAGGCTGACACCGGCTCATACGATGAGACGAGCAAGAGGAATGCCATGTCCTCGAAAGCTGCGACCCGCACGGCGTCTCACCAATTGATGGCCCTAGTTGTGCATCATCGGTCTACCGCGCAAATCCAAGGGACGGCAAGCGTCTCTCTGTGGCCTTTCACTACACGGAGGGGAGCCGGCTGTAGCAGGATTCCCCGCACGGCTGGTCAACATGATGCTGCATGTCATCAAGCGAAAACCTGCCAGGAATCATCGGGCGCACCCTGTCGCGACCGGACACACGTGGATGGATGTCTGGCGTGGCGCGACGGTGGTGCTCGGCCATTACCACACGGTGCGGATGACGCAGTCTGATGGATCGACGAGACGGCGGCGACGGTTCGTCGTGGTGGGGTCCGGCTTGATTGCCGAGGTCCACACCCGGCGTGGCGTAAGGCATTGGCTGCTCACGGCGAAACACATCTTCTGCAGTGCCAGGGAGCGCTGGAGACCCGCCGGCTTGCACCTGCTCTTTCCGCAAGGTGTCGAGCCCCGTGTGGAAGCCGGTCCCGGTCTCAGAGTTCGGCTGCTCCGGAAAGGTCGCCGGCAGTGGTTTGCGCATCCGAACGCTCGTGTGGATCTCGCCTGTGTGCCGATCGGGTCTCGGGTCGGGCCGAAGAGCCTGCCGGTGTTGCAGGTCGATCGCTTGCTGACGCAAGGGGCGATGCCCGTCGGCACCCCGGTGGTCTTGTTGGGATATCCGGAGATCGGGAGGGGGAGCTACGTCCAGACGCTGGTGCGCCAAGGCCTGGTCTCCTGGGTTTCTCCGAATCGTCCGGGGTCGAGTCCCTTGTTGATCGATAGCCATGTGTTTCCGGGAAACAGCGGGGGACCCGTGCTTGCCTTGCCTCATGGATTTGAACGACCGGGAGAAAACTCGGCCGGAGAGGCGGCGAAGTTCGTGGGGCTGGCCACGCAATCGCGAATTCTGGAACTTCCCATGCTGGCTGGTGGCAAAGAAGTCGAAATCCACTTCAAAGGCCGCAGGCCGTCGGAAACGCTGCTGGCTCCCCAGTTCGTCGGGATCGGAGTGGTGGAGCCGGCCATGCGCGTCGGCCAGCTTCTGGCTGCGGCGTCCGCATGGGCACGACGGAGGCGCGCGGCGCGATGAAGTTCATGCTCTGTCATCTGTCCGGCAGCCGCCGTGGGCGGACCGAATACCTGGAGACTGAGCACGCCACGTTCGGCTCTGATCCCGCCTGCACCGTGCGGTTCGATCGAGACCAGGATCGCAACGTCTGTCCGATCCACGCGGAACTCATCGTCGAGAATCAGATGCCGACGCTCGCCGATCGCAGCGGGGAGACGGCCCTGTGGGTGAACGGAGCCCGACAGGCCGGCGCGGTGTTACGCGATGGCGATGTCGTGCAATTCGGCGAGCAGGGTCCCCTGGTTCGGTTTCGCACGGTGGCGAACGGGGCGGGCTTCGCCAAACCGCTCCGCACCATTGTGGCGGACAGTCGGGATATTGTCGTGCGGACACCGCATCGGCGGTTCCTCTCACCGGTCTATCTGATGCGACATATCGTCTCGGACATTCTTCGCTATGCCTCGCCCGCGCTCAAGGGCCTGACCGTCGCGCTGCTGCTGGCGCCGGTGGCGGCGATCGCCGTCCTTGGCGTGGCGACCTATCGCCAGCATCAGCAGGCGCGCCTGGCGGAACAACGGATGGCCGCGTTGGTGAGCCAGCTCGAAAGCGGGCGGGGGACTCTCGCCGAACTGGGACGTCGCATTGAGCAAGAACGGCAGACGGTCTTCGAGCTGAGGCGGGAACGGGACGAACTCGTGGCTCGACTGACGGCGGCCCTCAAGCCGCAGCCTCCGGCTCGCGCGGCGCAGCCCGAGCTGGAGGCCATCCGTAGCCAGCTGTCCGCGCTCGAAAGCGCTCAGCGCTTCGCTGAGGAGATTGTGCTCCGCTATGGATCAGGCGTCGGTCTGCTGCAGGGAGGGTACGGATTCACAGAAAAAACCACGGGGCGCCCTCTCCGCTACGAAGGGTTTGATCAGATCGGGAATCCTCTGGTGGACAAAGACGGCAATACGCTGGTGACGGTGGAAGGCGAGACCCCTCGCGTCATTATCTATTACGCCGGCACCGGGTTTCTCGTCGATGGCCGGGGCACCGTGGTGACCAATCGCCACCTGGTGCAGATGTGGAACAATTTCGAACCGGCGCAGCAGGCGTTGCAGGCTGGATTTGATCCCGATCTGATCGTGCTCCGTCTGTTCCTTCCCGGCTCGCCCGACCCCTATGCGTTGGGGCTGGTGGCCGTGTCCGAGCGGGACGACCTGGCCGTGCTGAAGACGGATCGTCTCCCGACGGGAGCGACCCCGCTGCAGTTGGCCCACCGGGAGGCCCGTCCGCGAGTCGGGGAGCCCGTCGTGGTGTTGGGGTATCCCGGCACGATGGACAGTTTGCTCGGTCGGACGGCCAAGCCCACCAGCGACGATATTTTGGTGAAGGCCGGCGCCGACCCGGTGAAACTGGCCGACCTCCTGTCGCAACGATCGCTCATCCGTCCGCTGGTCACCCAAGGGCATGTCTCCGACGTGTCCGAGGACCTGGTGACCTACGAAGCCGGCTCTGCGACCGGCAGCAGCGGCGGGCCGGTGATTGACCGGCAGGGACGGGTCATCGCGGTGAATCGCGGCGTTCTGCAACGAGCCGGAGGCGTCAATGTGGGGCTCTCGGTTCTCCGCACCTGGGATGTCTTGGATCAGGCGAAGGGATCGGCGACGCCGGCCGGCCGCTCGAGCGGCGGGAGCGTTCGTGATCGGCAAAGGGGGAGCCCGTGAGAATCCTGTTGGCCGTCGATGCCTCGCCTGACTCCCAGAGCGCCGCGCGCATGATCCGGCACTGCGGACAACCCCCCGCCCTCGACGTCCTGAACGTGGTGGACGTGGATGCGCTCCGGCACGCGTATATCTCGCCCCAAGTGCCGGCGAGCTACTTGGACACCTATCGGCAGGAAGTCTCGGAAGTGGCTGAGCGGGTGCTGCACGAGATGAAAGCCGAGCTCGAACCCCACTGCCTCCACGTTCGCCTGATTGCCGATACCGGCGATGCCGCCGAGAGCATCATCCAGACGGCGGAGGAGTCCCGGCCGGATCTCATCATCGTCGGCCAGCGCGGCATGACGGCCTCGCCTTCGTTTCTGTTGGGCGGGGTGTCACAGAAGGTCGCGACCTATGCGCCCTGTTCCGTGCTGGTGGTGAAGGAGAACCCGATCGTGCTCGAGCGCATGGTGCTGGCCGTCGATGGGTCGGAGGAATCCCATAAGGCCGTGGCCTTTCTGGGACAAACGCCTTTCAAGCCGCCGCTTCACGTGCGCGTCGTGACGGTCTGGCCACAGGGGCGATTGATCGAGTCGGCCCATCCCGCCAAGCGGAGCGGTCGGAGCGCATTGAAAGAGTTGGTCAAGGTGAAGGGGGAAGAGTTACTCCGGACCGTGGCGACTGAATTGAGCCGGAGGCCCTACAGGGTCCAGACCGAGCTGCTCCAAGGCGATCCGGCCTTTGCCATCCTGGATGCGGCGATGCGCCAGGAGGCCCAGATGATCATCCTGGGGGCTCGCGGCCTGACGGCGATCAAGCGATTCCTGCTGGGCAGCGTCTGTCACAAAGTGCTGGTCCACGCACGCTGTTCGGTGCTGATCGTTCGATAGCACGATCGGTTTGTTTGGTTTGTCTTGTGTGTCTTGTTGATCGGGTTGGATTCGAGTAGTTCCAAAACCAGACAAACCAGAGAAACGAGACAAACCAGACAAACTGTTCAATGTGAATGTGAGGCGTTCACCATGCCGACTCGTGAGGAGCTTGAGGCAAGAGCGAAGAAGCCAGGCGAGGACGCGATGCGCCTGCACGCCTTCTACCGGGGGAAGATGCAGACGCTGCCGAAATGCGCCGTGGAGGCCCTCAAGGATTTTGCGATCTGGTATACCCCCGGGGTGGCAGCCCCCTGCAAGGCGATCGAGGAGGAGCCCGAGCTGGTCTATGACTATACGAACAAAGGCAACACAATCGCGATCGTGTCCGATGGCACCCGGGTGCTCGGGCTCGGAGACATCGGTCCGGAGGCCGGCCTGCCGGTCATGGAGGGCAAGGCGCTCCTGTTCAAGTATCTGGGCGGCATCGATGCCGTGCCCCTCTGTCTCGGGACGTCGGATGAGGCTGAGCTCGTCCGCACGGTCAAACTTCTTGAGCCTTCCTTCGGTGGCATCAATCTGGAAGACATCGCCATGCCCAAATGCTTCCGAGTCCTGGAGCAGTGCCGTGCGGAGAGCGCCATCCCCGTGTGGCACGATGATCAGCAGGGGTCGGCCACGGTGCTGCTCGCGGCTTTGCTGAACGCCTTGAAGGTCGTGGGCAAGGAAATCCGGACGATTCGCGTGGCCATGATCGGGATGGGTGCCGCCAACGTGCCGACGTACCGGTTTCTCAAGAAAAGCGGGGTGAACCCAGGCCAGGTGATTGCCTGCGACCTGGGCGGCATCTTGGGCCGCCATCGGTGGGACTATGAAGAGCGGCAGGACGAATATTGGGAGCAGTGGGCCGTGTGTCTGGAAACGAATCCCGATGGGCTCACCGGGGGGATCGAGGAGGCGCTTCGCGGCGCCGACGTGTGCGTGGCTTTTTCAGCGGGCGGGATCATCAAGCCCGAATGGGTCGCGGGCATGGCCAAGCAGGCGATCGTGTTTGCCTGTGCAAATCCGGTCCCTGAGATTTGGCCGTGGGACGCCAAGGAGGCCGGTGCGCGCATCGTGGCGACCGGGCGGAGCGATTTTCCAAACCAGGTGAATAACTCATTGGTGTTCCCCGGGATCTTTCGAGGCGCCTTGGATGTCCGAGCCCGTACGATCTCGGATGAGATGGCCGTCGCCGCCGCGCATGAGCTGGCGGCTTGTGCCGAAGCAGGAGGGATTCACGAGGAGCGGATTCTCTGCACGATGGACGAATGGGAGGTCGTGCCGCGGGTGGCCGTGGCCACGGCGATGAGGGCGCAAGCGCAGGGTCTCGCGAAGCTGGAGAGACGGCGAGAGGACCTTCACCAGGCCGCGACCGCAAAAGTCCGAGAGGCTCGTGAGGCGACCCGACTCCTCATGAGGGAGGGGATTATTCCTGCACCCCCGCCGGAAAGCTGACGGAGAAATGCTGCGGCGTTTGATTGTATGGAACGAGTGGTTACCTCGTGCCTAGAAGGAGGTGCTCAAGCCTAAGGCAGGGTGGCATCCTGGTGCGATGTTGACTCGCTCTTGTGCAGCCAGCGTGCAAAGGGCGTCGCGTCTGGTCAGTTGTGGGGTCGTTGGTCCAGGGTACGCGCCATCCACACTCGGTGCCAATAGGCACGGCCGTCAAGTCGGCGCATTCGAAAAGGGAGGCGCGGGGCAATCAGCCGAGCAGTGGCTGAAGGGTTGCCGGACATGATCCCGGCCCGTTCCAGACCCGGTGTTCCACACAAGAGCGAGCCGTTTTTTTTGCGTGAGTTCGGTACCAGCCCGCTGCTCTATTTGTAACCCCTCTCAGACCTTGTGTGAATAGATACACCACCATGAATAGGTCTTCTTCTACCATAGGCTCTATCTTGGGGTTCAGAAGATAAGAGGGGAAAAAGCGGAGCGGAGGCGGGTTCAGAGAGCTCGTTGTCCACAATGGAGGTGTTTCCCAACAATCAAGGTACTGTGGGAGCCTTCCACAGCTCCTACGCCGACTGTGGCATTACACGCCACCTCTCGACAGCCACGCAATGAGGACATCTCGGCCGATCGTGATAACCCAAGCCGATCTCGTGATATTCCCGCACCTTCGAAGAGGGAAACAAGCCTGCCGGCGCTCAAGCCAAGTGGCATGCATGATGCTTTGAACGACAGACATGGTCTTGCCGCGCATATCGAATTCTGAGAGGCACTACCGATCAAGCGTCATCCTCCTTGTCGCTGGGATCTTGGCCGGCTGCGCGACTCAGGTCATTCCGTCCCCGCTCGCTGATCTGGTCGTTCGGGACCTCACCTTTGGGCAGTTGAAGGAGGCTCCGGCACAGTACCAGGCGAGGCTCGTGGTCTTCGGCGGCGTGGTCTTGTCGGCAAGGCGCATGAAGGACTCGACGCGGATCGAGGTCCTGCAACTCCCGCTGGACTATGCCTTGGAGCCTACGGGACGTCTGACGGAATCAAAAGGCCGATTTCTGGCATTTCACCGGGAGTTCCTGGACCCCGCAACCCTCCCCCCCGGGACGCGTCTGACGGTGGTCGGGGAGGTCACCGGCGCGGAGACCTTGCCGTTGGATGAGGCCACATACACCTATCCCACGCTGGAAATCCGCTCCATGACCATCTGGCCGAGGGCGTATGTCCCGTTTCCGCCC
>JACRLS010000138.1:8994-11968 GCA_016235225.1 Nitrospirota bacterium
GATGTCCAATCCCGCACCCATCTCCGTGCCGGTCACAGGTTGAAGAGACCTCCTCTCGCTGGTGGGGATAAGGCGAAGGAAAGGAAGGACATGAAGCTAGTCACGCAAGCCATTCAGAAGCCGGATGACGTAAACGTCATCTTTGGGCAGGCCCACTTCATCAAGACCGTGGAGGACCTCCATGAAGCGCTGGTGACCGCCGTGCCGGCCATCGATTTCGGCCTGGCCTTTTGCGAGGCGTCGGGGCCCTGCCTCGTGCGATGGAGTGGGACCGATGAGAAGTTGACCGGGCTGGCTCGCCAGAATGCGCTCTCGATCGGCGCGGGGCACAGCTTCATCATCTTCTTGCGGAATTGCTTTCCGGTGAACGTACTCCCGGCGATTCGCCATGTCCCGGAAGTCTGCACCATCTATTGCGCCACGGGCAATCCGGTCGAGGTCATTCTGTGCGAGACGGAACAGGGGCGAGGGGTGATGGGTGTGATCGACGGCGCCTGTCCCAAGGGCATCGAGCAGCCGTCCGATATCGCTGAGCGTAAAGCGATGCTCCGGCGATTCGGGTACAAGCTCTGAAGAGCGTGAGACGTGAAGCGTGAGGCGTGAGCGCAAGGACACACGAGGCGATGAAGAGGCCAATCTTTACTGTACAGAAGCATCAGGCATCACGGCTCCACTACGATTTCCGACTGGAAATCGGCGGTCTGCTGGCATCCTGGGCCATCCCCAAAGGGCCGTCGTTGGATCCGGCCATGAAACGCCTGGCCGTCCAAGTCGATGATCATGATCTGGAATACGCCGATTTCGAGGGTGTCATCGAAGAAGGGGCCTATGGGGCAGGTCCGGTGCTGGTGTGGGACAGCGGGTGGTTCGAGGTCGATGGGAGCACCGTAGCCCGTCGCTCGCCGGAAGCCATGCTGAAGGCCGGCACGCTCGACTTGGTTCTTCACGGAAAGAGACTGAAGGGCGGGTTCGCCCTCATGCGGATGAAAGGGCGGCCCAAGCAATGGCTGCTCATCAAACGGATGGATGACGAAGCCCGGCCCGGCTCCGACATCACGGCCAGATGCCACACATCCGTGCTGTCCGGCCGGACAATCGAGGACCTTCAGCATGAGGCCGCCTCCGGCAAGCTGGCGGCCTATCGGTGTGAGTGAGCGCGTCATGGCCCTTCTGCGCGCCAATCCATCAGAAACGCCGGCATCTCCTGTCGCACCGCTCTCCTCGTGGAACGTGGTCGCCACGGCCAAAGACTTGGAGCAACGGCATCTGGCAAGACGGCTCCGGCGATTCGGGGATTTTCGCTGGACTGAGTTTCGAGGGGTGTTGATCGGGCGGGTGGAGGATCACGAGGCTTTCTTCGAACAACTACGCCGGAATGAGGAGGACGAACCGGGGTTCTTATATCCGCTCTCGAAGGTCGTGCCCATCGAGCGAACCTTCTCGTTTGCGCTGGAGACGTTCCTGCCCCTGCTCAAGGAAGCGATCCTGCCCTATCTGGATCGGATCGGCGCCGGGTCCTTCTATGTTCGGATGGAGCGGCGCGGACATAGCGGCGAGATTCATGCGCAAACGGTCGAGCAAGAACTCGGCCGGCATGTGATCGAGACGCAGCAGGCCCGCGGGGCGACGCCACGCATCGACTATAAGAACCCGGAGGCGATCATCGTCATTGAAACGATCGGGAATGAGTGCGGAATCGGATTGATTACGAGAACGCTTCACGAACGGTATCCCTTCGTCAGAGTGCCCTAATCCAAACGATGGCGTGCGTGAGAAGGAGGCACAGTCATGACCGTCCCCAAACATCTTGAAGACGCGGCAGGGAGGCTCAAAGAGGCCTCCGAGCGGATCGAGCAGGCCAGGAGGGGCCCGACGACGTGTGACAACCAACAGGTCTGGTTGGAAGCGTTGACAGGGTACTGCGAAGCCCTCGCCGAGATTCAGTCCTACAACAACGAGTCGGTTCATGAAAAGCTGCATGAGTTGGCGGGGCGCCTTGGGATAAAGAAGTTTTCATCGGAGGGTCGATAGTGAGTGAAAGGAGGAACGGGCCGGCGTTGAAGGAGGGCCCTACGGGAGCAGGCTTGGTGCCCTGCTTTTCCTCCCCAACCGTGCGGTTTCCCAGGCGTCTGACGTGTGAAGTTCCGGTACAGAAAGGTCGAGGTGCGCGAGGGTGAGAGGTGGGCTGTGAAGGTTGCGTTGACCGGTGACGTGATGCTCGGACGGTTGGTGGATCAGTACGTCATCCAAAACCGGTCCGTGCGCCCCGAAGCCCTCTGGGGCGATGTCCTCCCGATCATGCTGGCCACCGACTGCCGACTGATCAACCTGGAGTGTGTGATTAGCAGCCAGGGAGAGGAATGGAACCCCACCAAGGCCTTTCACTTTCGTGCCCGTCCCCGCGCCATTGATTTTCTCCGGGCAGCCCAAATTGATGGGGTGACGCTGGCGAATAACCACGTGCTGGATTATGGCACAGAGGCGCTGCTGGATTGCCTGAAGCTTCTCGACCGGGCCGGCATCAAGCGAACGGGAGCCGGCGCGACGGTGGAGGAAGCGCTCGCCCCGGCCCTCATCGCACTGCCGGAAGGCCGCGTTGCCGTGGTGGCCCTGACGGATAACGAACCGGAGTGGGAGGCGACCCACACGAAGCCCGGCGTCGCCTACGCGGCCTACAACGAGCGCGGGTTGAGGGAACCGTACCGGTCGCGGATGGCCCAGGTGCTGTCCTCGGCGCGGCGGCAGGCGGACCTCGTGATCGTCAGCGCCCATGTGGGGCCCAACTGGGGCGCGCCCTCGCGGGCGATGCAAGCGCTGGCCCGCGATCTCCTCGACATGGGCGCGGATCTCTACTGGGGCCATTCCAACCATACTCCTCAAGGGATCGAACTCTACAAAGGAAAAGCCATCCTCTACTCAACCGGTGATTGCGTGGATGATTATATGGTCGACAAGGACGAGCGCAACGATCTCT
>JACRLS010000139.1 GCA_016235225.1 Nitrospirota bacterium
GATGGCCGCCATAACCTTGGATGGGACAATGACTCGGCCCTTGACGCTGTGGGATCAGAACAGTCTGACGCGCGAGGTCGTGCTGCTGCTTGGTGTCGGACTTCTTGCGGTCGCGATTCAGGCAGGGAAAGGACTCTATCCCCTGATGTAGTGAGCCCCCTTAGGACCGATACCGTGCGTGGGGATCCTGGCTGGGATCAAGTTCCTGTGCGGGTGGTGGGCTCGCCGGTACCCCTTTGATCATCGCTTCGTTGGCGAGCAGGCTATATCCGTACCGATCCAAGAGCGTGACGTACCCCCCGGCCTCCGACGGCAGATTCGGCTTCAGTCGAGTCGGGAGGACGATCATGGTCCGTCCCGTTTCTCGCAAGTGCGACCGCATGGCCTCTTCTTCCCCCGGCCGGATGACGATGGCTCTTCGCCTTGCATAAAAGAGCAGCGACGGCCGCGACGGCCCGTAGAGGATCAGGCGATCCTCCGGCCCCAAATTCAGTCCCGCGGTGTAGGCCAGTTGCTGCGGCGGCTCGACAAAATAGTAGCTGAAGCGCGGAAGCGTGACATGGATGAGGAGGAGCAGCACCCCGCCGATTGTGGCGCCGGCTGCCCAGAACGCGCCGGCCCGACGCTCATCTGACAAGCCGAAATAACCCACGGCCGCCGCGCCGAGAATCAGCACCGCGCTCAGCACGAGCGGGCTCTGTCCGATGTCGACCAGCGGCGCCATCGGGAACTCCTTCGCGATCTTTTCCACGTAGCGAGTATACAACGTCGGCCCGAAGGCGAGCGCCAGGCCGAGGGCATAGCCCAGCACCATCGTGACATGGATGGCCGCTCGCCGGCCCGGCGTGGCTTCCTCCGCAAGAGAGCGCACCCAGTAGGACGCGGCCAGGATGGCGGCGGCCGGGAACAATGGTCCGATGTAGTGGGGGAGCCGCGTCGAGGAGAGGCTGAAAAAGATAAACCCGGCCACGAACCACAAGGCGGCGAAGAACTCCAGCTCCTGCGGAGCCGGCAGGCAATGGGCCATGGGCAATGGGCTATGGGTAGTAATAGCCTTCCGTTCTATTGCCTATCACCCATTGCCTATAGCCTCGAAGTGTGTGAAAGAGCGCAAACGGGAGGAAGCCGCTCCACGGAAAGAACCCGAGCAGAATGACGGGTACGTAAAACAGGAGGGTCCCGCCGTGTCCGCCGATGACCGTCAGGAAGCGTCCCACCGTATCCGCTTGCGCGGAGGCCGTATAGCGGGAGCCGTGCATCGCCAGCATGACGGCATACCAGGGCACCGCGACGGCCAGAAACAGGACGAGGCCGATCAACGGCTTCCCCTCTCGACCGAACTGCGACCATCGGCGGGTCAACGACAGATAGGGAATGAGCGCCAGCAGCGGAATGAGAAACCCGATCGGTCCTTTCGTGAGGGTCGCGACACCCATCCCGAGATAGAACAGCCAAATGCCGTGCCGTTCCCGGTCTTTCCCATGCAGCCCCAGCCACAATCCAAACAAGGCCACTGTGGTGAAGAAAATCAGCACACTATCGGTCAGCGCCATGCGGCCGATGGCGACGAATTCAATGTTCAGCAGCAGCATCAGCGCCCCGAGCAGTCCGACTTCCGCACCCACCACGCGCGCCAGGAAGACATACTGCAGCAGGACCACCGCCACGCCGAATACGGCGGACGGGAGGCGTGCCGTGACTTCGCTGACGCCGAAGAGCTTGTAGGCTCCGGCCATCAGCCAATAGACCAGGGCCGGTTTGGCGAACCGGGGCTCGCCGTTGAGGGTGGGGCTCACCCAGTCGCCGGATTCCAACATTTCGCGCGCGGCTTCCGCGTTACTGCCTTCGTCGCGGTCGGTGAGCGCGGGCGTTCCCAGCCCGAGGAAAAACAAGAGAGAGGCCAGTGCGAAGAGGAGAATGAGTGACGAGTGACGCGTCCCTCGATTGGACTCGGGACGGTGAGCCTGTCGAACCGTGACGGGTGACGCGGAGGGGACTGGCTCCGGTCCCCGTGACGGGTGCGGCCGCTCACTCGTCACTTGTCACCCGTCACGGCATTGTTGTTGCGGCGGATCAGCATCAAGTTCCGAACATACACCACCGCGCCGATGCTCTGCCCGGCGATAAAGACCGGGTCTTTTCGATAGATCGCATAGGCCAAGGTAATCAAGCCTCCGATGAGGCTCATGTACCAGAAGGCGACCGGCATCTTGCTCTCGGCGCTCCGTTCGGACGCCAGCCATTGCACGACCCAGCGCATGAAGAAGAGCCCTTGTCCGAAGAATCCGACGGCGATCCAGATGGTTTCGGTGGTGGTCATGTGTAGGCTATGGGCGATAGGCGCTGGGCTATGGGTTAAAGGCAATAGGCAATGGGCACTAGGCTATAGGCAAGAACATCGGATATCCTTGTCCTCACCCCTAGCCTCTTGCCCATAGCCTTCCTTTCTATCGCCCATTGCCTCTTCCCTATCGCCCAGCGCCTATTCCCTATCGCCCTGCCTCAAGCGATACCGCAGCACCCGTCCTTGCATCCACCGGACGGCGAACAGATCGTAGAGACTCTTGAAGAGGCGGTTCCCGACGCCGTATTTCGACAAGCCATGGGTGCGTGGGTGGTGGCGGACCGGCACTTCGGTGACGGTAAACCCGTGCATCAGGGCCAGGGCCGGGAAAAACCGGTGCATGCCCTCGAACAGTTGGATGCGCTCCACGACCGCGCGACGGAAGATTTTGAGCGAGCATCCGGTATCGTGAACGCGGTCGCCGGTGACGGCGCTGCGGACCCGGTTGGCGATGCGGGAGGAAACCTTTCTGACGGGAGTATCATGGCGAGTGTGTCGCCACCCGCAGACCAGGTCGAACTCCTTGGCGTATCCGAGCAGGGTGGGGATGTCCTCCGGATCATTTTGCAGGTCCCCGTCGATGGTGATCACGAGTTCGCCCTGAGACCGCTTGAATCCGGCGTCGAATGCCGACGTCTGTCCATAATTCCGATCGAAGTGCACCACGGTGACCCGCGGGTTCTCCTTCGCCAGGCGATCCAGAATCTCCGCACTGCCGTCGGTGCTGCCGTCGTCGATAAACAGCAGCTCGAACGGGGCTGAGCGTGATTCGTCTCTGGCCTCCAGCACGGTCCGCAAGCGCGTGGTGAGCGGTTCGATACTGTCTCGCTCATCCTTGATGGGAACAACGACGGACGCCCAAGGACGGCCGGTGTGTGGGGAGGGCAAACTCACGCGGGCATTCTAACGGAACACTGACCCGGCATCAAACGACGCGGGCCTCGTGATGGGTGATCCGTGACGCGTGTCAGACTGGGGACAGGCACCACCCGCGGACGGGAAGACGGGTGCCAGTCCCCATCCACGCATCACGGCTTCTGGGCGACGGG
>JACRLS010000140.1 GCA_016235225.1 Nitrospirota bacterium
ATCCGTGGGCAAGCGGATCAGCTTCAGTCTCCAGCAGGCGATTGCCGGCTCTGTCCTCCCGATTGGCCTGCTCTGTGTCATCCTCGGCACGGCCTATGCCTACTGGTCCGCGGAAGAGGCCGTCCGCGCCACCGTTCGAACGAATTTCCGGGAGTTAGCTCGCCAGGGCGCGGATAAGGTCAGCCTGATCCTCACCAAAGAAATCCAGTGGGTTGAACGGCTAAGCGCCAGCCCTGAGGTTCAAGAGGCTGTGGCGGGAGGGGCGCGCTTGAAGCTGGACCCCAAGGCATTCCATCAATGGCAAAAGGAGCAGCAACGCTACTTTCGGTCACTGGTGATCGTCGATCGTGAGGGGCGATTGGTGGGCACTGCCCCAAGCGAATCCCAGCGAGAGTTTTACACACACCAAGATTGGTGGCGAACGACGGTGATGGATGGGCACCCATGGACCGGCGATTTTCACGTGGATGACCTGGGTCGGGGATACTGGGAAGTCGCGGTCCCAATCGTCACCAAGAATCAGGCTGTACAGGGTGCGCTCAAAGTGGCCATCGCCACAGATGACCTCTTTGCTTCGACTTTGCGTGTCCGTATCGGCCGGACTGGTCATGTCATGCTGTTTGGGCAAGACGGCCGCATCTTGGCTTGTCCAATCCGTTCACCAAGTCACCACACAAAGCTCATCGTATCGGCCAGGGACCCTGGACAGTCGAGTCTGCTTGGCCTCGGGGCTGTGTGGGCCGAAGTCCAAGATGATGGGCATCGGGGACAAGGGGCCATCGTAGGGATGGCGCCGGTTAATTTACCCGATGGTATCGTACAGGAACGTATCTGGGGCACGCTGGTTCGTCAGGACCCGGACGAGATGACTGAACCACTCCGGGCCTTGGTGTGGAAACTGTTGGGATTCGGCGTCGTCGCCCTTGGCTTGGTCGTGTACCTGCGCGTCAGGCTGGCCCGCCGCATCGTTGGCCCCCTCCAGGCCCTCATCACGCGGCTGAAGTCCCTGGGGGAGGGGTCCACTCCCGTTCGGCTCGATGCTGAGGTCTCGAAGCATCGAGTGGAGATCAGCGAGATCACATCATTGACTGCCAGCTTCAATCGCTTGGTCGAACGGCTGCAGGCGGCTGCGGAGGACACCCGACGCTATGTGGATGAGCTGGAACGATCCGGGGAGCACTACCGCATGCTCTGGAATCATTCGGCCGATGCGAAACTGATCGTGGACGAGGCTGCGATCATCCGTGACGTGAACCGGCGGGCGGAGATCAAGTTGAGCCGGCAGGCGGCGGAGTTGGTCGGCATCGGTGCAGCCGGTCTGTTTCACGAGTCCGACCAGCCCAGACTCGACGCGCTGTTCAGCGAAGTTCGTGAGAGCGGCAAAGAGGGCATGAGAGGGGACATGCGGGTCCCGACCCCTGGGGGGGCCACCCTGGTCATGGAGTTGGACATGGTCCCGGTTGAAATCAAGGGGGAGAGTCGGTCCTTCTTGCTGCAACTCAGCGACAGTACGGAGCGGAAGCAATTGGAAGCGCAACTGCTGCGATCGGAGCGCTTGGCCTCACTGAGCCAGTTCGCCTCGATGTTCGCCCATGACATCCGGAATCCGTTAGCCGGCATCAAGAAGACGCTGGAACTGGTGGCGCTACGCACAGGGATCTATGACAAGGAATCGGCCCAGCTGATGGCCGATCTGCAGGTCGCGACGGAGTTGCTCCTCGGGATGATCAACGACACGCTGGATGTGTATCAGGAGAGCTACTCCGGGCTGCCGCTCGTCTCGTCGGAGTTTTCTATTCAGGTGCTTTTGGAGGAGATCGTGTCGTTGCTTCGCCCGGAGGCGGATGCGAAAGGGGTGCACTTCCGACTTGATCCGTCGGCAAAGGACGTCGTGATCACGGGTGATCGTCGGCGACTTCAGCGCGTCGGGATCAATCTTGTGCATAACGCGCTCAAGTATTCCCCTGCCGGAGGGCGGGTCACCATCAGAGCCAGACAGGAGGGAGGTCTCGGGCCCCAAAAGCCCGAGGCCGGCGTCTTGTCGCTTCAGGTTCACGATGAAGGACCGGGCCTGGATCCCCTGGATCTTCCCCATCTCTTCGAGATGTTCTTTCGAAAGAAGGATAGTCACGATCTGAGGATCGGTCGTGGTCTCGGTCTGCATTTCTGCAAGCTCGTCGTCGAGGCGCACGGCGGGCGGATCTGGGCCGACAACCGAGCGGAGGGAGGGGCCGTGTTTACTCTGGCATTGCCGCTGGATCAGACGGCATCATCATGATCCGACTCGTGATCGCGGAAGATCAACGGTTGTTTCGCCAAAGTCTTCGGTTGCTGTTGGACCGCGAGCCCGATCTGAATGTCGTCGGCGAGGCGGCGGACGGGGCGGATGCATTCAACCTGGCCACCAATCTGAGGCCTGATGTCATCTTGATGGATGTGGACATGCCGAAGCTCGATGGCGTGACCGCGACCAAGTTGATCCGGGGCTGCGCGCCGGACATCAAAGTGCTGATGCTGTCGGTCCATGATGACGACGCCAGGATTGTGGCGGCGGTGCAGGCCGGAGCTTGCGGGTATATTCTGAAGGATGCCGATCACGAAGAGTTTCTGCGGATCATTCGCGGTACGCACCGGGGCGAGCAAGTGACCTCGCCGTTCCTCGCCGACCGTCTAGCCCGAAGGGCGTTCAGCTCCCTGAAACAAGGCAGCGATCAGTCTGTGGGAAGGCTTGCGACGCTGACTGATCGGGAACGCGAGATCCTGGCCTGCGCAGTGGCTGGGCGTGGGAATCGAGAAATCGCGGATCAGTTGTGTGTGTCCCTGGATACCGTCAAGACGCACCTGCATCACATCTACCACAAGCTTGGAGTGACCGGCCGGGTCGAGGCCGTCCATCACAAGAAGATGGAAAGGAGGTCTGATGAGGAGGGATCGAGAGGCGAGGGGAGCACGGCATGGAGGGGTAAGGAAAGAGAGAGGCTCGGCGAATCGTCCAGGGTGACAAGGCGGCTTGTTTCATGATGAACAGCGCCGCCTGGAAGGAGGTTCCCATGAGATCCGGGATTGACCACAACAACGCGTTTTGGGTCGCGATGGTGCTCGTCGTCTTCAGTGTGGCAGGCGCCGGGCTGGCTTGGGGGCAGAGCACATGGGCGGATGAGGTGATGAATGCGATCGCCTTTTACAGCTCCACGTATCCCACGTCGGATTTCGGGCCTTATGTCGGTCAGGTCGGAACAATCCGAGCTGGACTCACGCGAGACGATCAGCAAGTGGTCAGAATCGAAACGGAGGCGCTCTTGAAGATGCTCATGGCCCGCGCGCATGGGATCCATGACGTCGCGGCCGACGAACTCTACAACGTTGTCCGTTCAGCGTCGATCACTCCAGAGACCACCGGGACGTCTATCGCGAGCGATCTGGAAGTCGGACATGAGCGACCGATGAGCGTGCCGGACTCCGTTGAAAATACACCCTTTGAGGGGGGG
>JACRLS010000066.1 GCA_016235225.1 Nitrospirota bacterium
CCGGATGAATCTTGGCCCGCTTGCGAATGCGGGCCGAGGCCCCCCGCGGCACGGCCCGGGATCGTTCCAGCGCCTCACAGGCCAGGAGCTCGACTTCCAGCCAGATCTCATACTTCCGTTGCAGCTCCCAGATCGTTTTCATCTGGGGGCGGGTGTATCTATCAATCATTGTTTTCTCGTCGTTCAGTTTCGGAATCTGTTGATCTGTCGATCTGATGAATGGCCCGAACTTCAGAAAAATCAACAGATCATCAGATCAACAGATGCTTCTGTCTCACGCTTCACGCTTTACGCGCACTCTCCGCTTCCGCCCGCTTCGCGGCCAGCCGGGGTTCGTCACGCAAAATGCGATCGAGGATCCCGTTCACAAATGCCTTGCCCTCCTCATCCGCGAACTTCTTCGCCAGTTCGATCGCCTCATCGATCGTCACCTTCGCGGGAATCTCGGGCATCCAGAGGAGTTCGTACAGCGCGGCCCGGAGGATGTTGCGATCCACGATCGGCATGCGACTCACTTTCCAATTGGTCGCCGCCGCCCCGAGCAGCGCATCCAGCTCCTTGCCGTGCTTCATCACGCCCTGCAGCAACTGTTCGGCAAATTGCCTGGCCTCATCAGAAACCTTCTGCTGCTCCCAGAACTGCTCGAGCCAGTGACGGGTATGGCCGTGAATGTCCCACTGGAACAAGAGCTGGAGCGCGCGTTCGCGGGCCTGACGGCGGCTACTCACAACCGGCCTCTGGTCTTCTGATACGACAATGGCACTCGCACCGCTCATGTCATCGACGACGTGCCCGGCGCGAGCGGATTCCCGGCCCTGGCGTGCCCCCTAATCGCTTCATCAGATCGGCCATCTCGATGGCGGTGCGCGCCGCCTCCGTCCCTCGATTCCGTTCCGGCGGGCCGGCCCGTTCCATCGCCTGCTCCACCGTGTCCGTTGTCAAGACCCCGAACACCACGGGCAGATCGCTCTCCCAGGCCGCCTGCGCGATCCCGCGACTGACTTCGGCGCTGATGTACTCAAAGTGGGGGGTCTCCCCGCGAATGACCGCCCCCAGACAAATCACGGCATCACATCGACGGCTTCGGGCAAGACGCCGCGCCGCGATCGGAATCTCGAAGGCACCCGGGACCCGGACTACCTCAATCTGTTCCTCGGCCGCTCCGGCTTTGGTCAGTGCATCCAGAGCCGCCGCCAACAGCTGGCCCGTCACGAAGTCATTGAACCGGCTGACCACGATTCCGAAATGGAGCCCCTTCGCGTCGTGATGGCCCTCGATCTCCTTCATCCCACTCTCCCTCGGCACATTCTCACTTTCACGCCCCCTCGCACTTGGCTCATCGGCAGACTGCCCTTGGCTGCGCGCTTTGAGTGACGGGCGAGCACACTTGATGGCGGCAAGTTTGTCATCCTCTGGGGAGCTGGCCGGCTATCCCCCACTGCGCGCGCCCAACGAGGGGAGTCGAATTCACCCTCCCACCCCGCGGACGCCGAGGCGTTCGCTTTCCCGGCGACCGCGCGTTGCGCGAGCACAGAGGATAGCCGTCCAGCTCCCCACACATTGGCAACACACACCTCATGTAAGCCTCGCGGCAGTCTGCCGACGAACCATTCACACCTTCCTCAAGAGGTGCCCCAACTTCGTCTTCTTCGTCCGCAGATAGCGCACGTTGGCCGCCCGAGGCGGGGTCTCGATCGGCACGCGCTCCACCACTCGGAGCCCATAGCCTTCGATCCCGACAATCTTTCTGGGGTTATTGGTGATCAGCCGAATCTGGTGCAACCCCAGCTGTGCCAGGATCTGCGCGCCCACGCCGTAGTCCCGCAGGTCGGCCTTGAACCCCAGCTTCAGATTGGCCTCGACCGTATCGCTGCCCTTATCCTGCAGCCCATAGGCCTTGATCTTGTTCAGCAATCCGATGCCGCGTCCTTCCTGATTCAGGTAGAGCAGCACGCCGCGTCCTTCCTGCTCAATCGTCTCCATCGCGCGATGGAGCTGATCGCGGCAGTCGCACCGCAAGGATCCCAAGGCATCCGCGGTCAGACAGCCTGAGTGAACACGCACCAGCGTCGGCCCGCCGCCATTGACCCGCCCCTTGACCAGCGCGATATGCGTCACGCCGTCGCACTCATCTTCGAAGGCGACGGCTTCGAACTCTCCGAACACCGTCGGGAGACGCGCGCCCGCCACCCGCCGCACGAAGGTTTCGCGGCGCATGCGGTATTCGATCAACGCCTTGATCGTCACGATCTTGAGCCGATGCCGGCGGCCAAACTCCAGCAAATGGGGAACCCGCGCCATCGTCCCGTCGTCGTTCATGATTTCGCAGATCACCGCCGCCGGAACATGTCCCGCTAACCGCGCCAGATCGACCGACCCTTCCGTTTGCCCGGCCCGTCTCAACACGCCGCCCGCCTGGGCCTTGAGGGGAAAAATGTGACCAGGGCGCGCCAGATCGGGCGGTTTCGTTTTCGGATCAATGGCGACGCGGATGGTGGTCGCGCGGTCCGCGGCCGAGATGCCGGTGGTGATGCCGTGCCGGGCATCGATCGAGACGGTAAAGGCCGTGCCGAAGCTTGCGGTGTTCTCTGCCGACTGCGGGGGAAGCTGCAGATCTTCAACCCGTTGGGGGCTCAGGGCCAGGCAGATCAGTCCTCGCCCATACCTGGCCATGAAGTTGATGGCTTGCGGCGTGATCTTCTGAGCCGAGCACACGAGATCGCCTTCATTCTCCCACTCCTCGTCATCCACGAGAATGACAAAGCGTCCCCTCTTGAAGTCTTTCACCGCGTCATCGATGGAACTGAACGGACGACTCATTCAATCACACTCCCGTCACACACTCGATCAGAAACGTGAAGTACGTTAGGCCCGGCCCCCCATCCTGTCAATGAGAAAAGCTCCTCACCTGTCCCAACTCCGCCATCCGATGTCGTCGCGTCTGCCACAGCACACTTACCGTGGCCACGAGACACAGGACGGCAGGGATCAGAAACCCTCCGCGGAAGCTTCCGGTCGCCTCTTTCAGCAGGCCAAACAACAGCGGGAGCACAAACCCGCCGAGGGCCCCTGCTGCGCCGATGACGCCGGTGGCGGCGCCCATCTGATCTCCGAACCGGTCACCCACCAACCTGAACACGACGCCGTTCCCGAACCCGAACGCCGTGACGATGGCCACACTCAGTGTCAGCATCGGCACCAGCGCGGGCATGGCGCTCACGACGAGGAGCAGGACCAGGAGCAACGGGAAGAGCCCACGCAGCACGGTCAGTGCTCCGACACGATCCGCGACCAAGCCGCCGACCGGGCGGATCAGGCTGCCTCCGAGCCCACACAGGGCGGTGATAGTCCCTGCCTCCACCAAACTCAGGCCGTACTGATCCCTGAACAGGATCGGGAGGTAGCTCGACAATCCGACGAAGCCACCGAAGGTCACCGCATACAGCGAACTCAATTCGTAGAGTCGAGGCTGCCTGGTCAGTCTGGCCAGTCTGGCCAGTGCGCCGACCCGAGGGTCTTCCGGAGCGCGCCGCGGCGCGGGATCATCCGGCTGCACCAACAGTGCGAAAGCGACACAGGAGACCACGACCGCACAGAGCATAAGCCCGCAGACTCCACGCCAGCCCAGAGGTTCCGCCAGACGCGGGGCGAACAGGAAGGCTAGGACCGTCCCGCTGTTCGCGGACGCCGCAATCCCCATCGCCAGTCCCTGGCTCTCCGGTGGATAGGACCGACTTGCGAGCGGGAGCGCAATAGCAAAGCTGGCTCCGGCGGCGCCGAGCAACAGGGCCACACCCAAGAGGTGATTGAAGGTCGTCACGCCCACCCAGCCCCACAGTAGAACCAGAGCCTGAGCCATGAGCAGCGCCAACCCCACTGTCTTGGAGCCCACCCGGTCATTCCACAGTCCAACCGGGATTCTGAGCAAGGCCCCACCGAGCAAGGGAAGGGCCACTAACAGGCCCTTCTGGCTGGCAGAGAGACCGAACTCCTCCGCCATCGTCACACTCAGGGCTCCGATCAGGAGCCACACCATGAAGCTGACTTCAAAATGGAGCCAGGCCCCGACCAAGGAAGGCCAGTGCCCTGATTTGATCGCCGCCATCAAGTTCGTGCGGTTTGTCATTCCAATCGACGCGCCGAACATGCGCAAGCCGAGCCCCCCGAGGAGAATTTGAGCCGAATGGTCACTATAGACGATGGCCGCCGAGAGGCGCAAGCCGCCCCTCCCGCGTTGTTCTGTTGCCTCCGTCCGTTTATAATCGCGAAGTCACACGGGCTCCCGCGATGCTCCCACGATGACGAAACCATCAGGCAAACTGACAGCCGACGAACCACCGGATTCCGAAGAAGACCCCTGGGATTTGGAGGAGGAGGCCCATCTCCCAGCCTCCGTTGATCTGACCGGGGCTCCCGTTGACATCACCGACCCGCCCGTTCCCACCGCAACAGAGGTCTCCCCCGCTGCCGAGACCGCCTCGCTCGTTCCCACGACCACACTGCAGCGGTATCTGGCTGAAGTGCGACGGTACCCGTTCCTCTCCAAGGAGGAAGAACTCCGGCTCTTTCACGAGTATCAGGTGAAAGGGAGTCGAGAGGCGGCGGTGACCTTGATCATGTCCAATCTGCGCGTCTCGATCTCGATCGCCGCGGAATACCTGCACACCGGTGCCGACCACATGGATCTGATTCAGGAAGGCAACGTCGGACTGATGCAGGCCATCCGAAAGTTCGATCCTGCGAAGAACGTTCGATTCTATGCCTATGCCGCGTGGTGGGTGAGAGCCTATATCCTCCGGTATCTGCTGAACAACTACCGGCTGGTCAAGATCGGCACCACTCAGGATCAACGCAAGCTCTTCTATAACCTCAAGAAAGAGAAGACCAAGCTCGAGCGGGAGGGATTCGTCCCGGATGCGAAGATGCTCGCCGACCGGCTGAACGTCCGGGAGCGCGATGTCATCGAGATGGACCAGCGGCTCGGCAGTTCCGCAAGAAGCTGGCCGAGTTCGCCAAGACTCTCGATGAGCGCGAGGAGGACATTCTGAGAAATCGCATCCTTTCGGATACCCCTCTGACACTGGACGATTTGGGTCAAAAGTATGGGATCACCAAAGAACGGACTCGGCAGCTGGAGGCTCGAATCATCTCGAAACTACGGACGTCCATAAAAAAAGATATCAAAGATTTTGAGCAACTTCGTGGATAGAGCCTCGATAGATACTAAAACATTTAATAATTCAATGACTTACAGATTCAGCAACCTCCGCTACTATGCCCAAGATTTCCTGATGTTTTTTAGAACCCTACCCTTGACTCCCGCCTGAATAGAGCTATCTCCTTCTCCGCTGCTGTGTGAATCCGGACTTTCAGGACTACCCTTCGCCCTCTGTCTTCTCGATAAGGCGGGGTTACCCTTAAATGTTCATTACCTAATCTGTCATGAGGAGGAATCGCTATGGCAACTGAGACCAAAGAGAAACCGTCCGCAGCCGCGAAGGGCTTCCAACCCCTGGGTGATCGTGTGTTCATCACCTATACCGAGGAACTGGAGCGCACCGCCGGTGGTATCTATGTGCCGGATTCGGCCAAAGAAAAGCCTCAGCGGGGCATGGTACAGGCGGTGGGCAAGGACGTGAAGAACTTGAAGGTGGGCGACCAGGTCCTGTTCGACAAGTATTCCGGCTCCAAGTTGAAGCTCCAGGACGAGGATTGCCTGATCTTGAAGGAAGAAGATGTCCTGGGGGTATTCACCAGCTAAGCTCCCCCACGTGGACGGGACTAGCTCACGTACATTTTAACGTCAAGGGAGGATCACCATGCCAAAGCAGTTGTTATATGGCGACCAGGCGCGAGCCGCCATTCTGAGAGGCGTCAACCAGCTCGCCGATGCCGTAAAGGCCACCTTGGGGCCCAAGGGCCGCAATGCGATTCTCGACAAGAAGTTCGGCGCGCCGACCATCACGAAAGACGGCGTGACCGTCGCGAAGGAAGTGGAACTGAAGAACCCGTACGAAAACATGGGCGCCCAGCTTGTCCGCGAAGTCGCCAGCAAGACCAGCGACACGGCGGGCGACGGCACCACCACCGCGACCGTGCTGGCGCAGGCGATCTACCGGGAAGGCGCCAAGAACATCACCGCGGGCGGCAACCCCATGGAGATCAAGCGCGGCATTGACCGGGCCGTCGAGATCATCATCAGCGAGCTCAAGAAGATCAGCAAACCCTGCCAGGCGAAGACCGAGATCTCCCAGGTCGGCACCATTTCCGCCAACAACGACAAGACGATCGGCGATTTGATCGCCGAGGCGATGGAAAAGGTCGGCAAAGACGGTGTGATTACGGTCGAGGAAGCCAAGTCTATGACGACCTCGCTGGATGTCGTCGAAGGCATGCAGTTCGACCGCGGGTACATCTCCCCCTACTTCGTCACCAATGCCGAGCGGATGGAAGTGGTGATGGAGGAGCCGTTCATCCTGATCAATGAGAAGAAGGTCAGCGACATGAAGGACCTGCTGCCCCTCCTGGAACAGGTCGCCAAGATGGGCCGGCCGCTCGTCATTCTCGCCGAAGAAGTCGAGGGCGAGGCCTTGGCCACTCTGGTGGTGAACAAGCTGCGCGGGACCCTCAATGTGGCCGCAGTCAAAGCGCCGGGCTTCGGCGACCGCCGCAAGGCCATGCTGGAGGACATCGCGATCCTGACCGGCGGTCAAGTGATCTCTGAGGAACTGGGCCTCAAGCTGGAGAACATCAAGCTGACAGACCTGGGCCGAGCCAAGCGCGTCACGATCGACAAGGATAACACCACGATCGTCGAGGGCTACGGCGATACCAAGAAGATCGAAGGCCGCGTGAAGCAGATCAAGACCCAGATTGAAGAAACGACCTCCGACTACGATCGGGAGAAGCTGCAAGAGCGGCTTGCCAAGATCGTGGGCGGCGTGGCGGTCATCAACGTCGGAGCCGCCACCGAGACGGAAATGAAGGAAAAGAAAGCCCGCGTCGAAGATGCGCTCCATGCGACCAAGGCCGCCGTGGAGGAAGGGATCGTTCCCGGGGGCGGTGTGGCCTTGCTGCGCTGTGCCTCGGCCCTGGAAGGACTGAAGATCGAGCCGGAACAACAGGTGGGCGTCAACATTGTGCGCCGAGCCCTGGAAGAGCCGATCCGCCAGATCGTCGAGAACGCGGGTGTGGAAGGATCGGTCGTGGTGAACAAGGTGCGCCAGGAGAAGAACCCGGCGTTCGGCTTCAACGCCGCGACGGAAGAGTATGTGGACTTGATCAAGGCGGGCATCATCGATCCCACCAAGGTCACCCGTTGCGCGCTGCAGAACGCTGCGAGCGTCTCGGGTCTCATGCTCACCACCGAGGTCATGATCACCGAAATGCCGGAAGAGAAGAAGGAAGCGGCCGGCGGCGGGATGGGCGGCCACAACCACGGCATGGAAGGGATGTACTAAGAACTGCAAGAGCTACTAGCGTATAGCTGATAGCTCGGAAACAGAAACGAAGGGCCGGACGGTGATCCCGTCCGGCCCTTCGTGTTTTCAGGAGCGAGTACCAGGCATGGCTACTTGTGCTTGCGGGCCAGACGCAAGGTCGCCGTCAGGAGAGGGGATTGCTCAGGAGAGACGAAGAGGCTACGGTAGAGCCGGTTCACCTGCGTGGTATGCCGTTCGAAGTCGGCCTTGAATTGCTTCAGCGCCTGGACGGGATTCGTGGGCGCATAGCCGAGCCGGATCGCGCATCGCATGTTTTCCTCGTCCTGATCCGGGAGCGCATGGGTCTGTAGATCGTCGACCATCTGGAGCTTGTGCTCCACATCGCGCAGAAACACGTAGGCGTTCCGCAGCGCCGCCTCATGGCGGTCCGACAGCAGGCCCAGACGCCTGAATCGACCCAGGGCGTCGAGCGTGTTCCTCGTCCGGAGACCTTCGACCGTCCGCCCGCCGAGCACTTGGATGGCCTGCACCAGAAATTCGATCTCCCGGATGCCCCCAATCCCGAGTTTGACGTTTCTGCGCTCCTGGCCGCGGCTGGTCATCTTCGTATCGATCATATCCTTGACGGCCTTGATCTCGGCAATGACCGCGGTGGCCTCCTGTCGACCCACCGGCGCCTTCCCGACTCCATACACGAACGGGCGGGCCGCCCGCAGAAACGCCTGCCCGAGGGTGAGATCCCCTGCTATCGGCCAGGCCTTCAGCAGCGCCAGCCGTTCCCACCCTTCGCCCCGCTTCGCATAGTATTCACGATACGCGCCGACCGGTCGACTCAGCCGGCCCGTCGTCCCTTCCGCCCGCAGACGCAAGTCCACTCGAAACAGATAGCCTTCCTGGGTCGGTTCTGCCAGCGCCCGGGACAAGGCCCGCCCGAGCAACTCAAAATACTCCTCATTGGGAATCGACCGGAGAAAACGGGACGCACGAGCACCCCCCACTTTTCTGGTCTCTCCATCATCAGAAGTATGCACGAACAGGAGATCTACATCCGAGCTGTAGTTCAGTTCGCCCCCGCCGAGCTTGCCCATGGCCATGACGACGAACCCATTCTTGGCGGACTTTCCACCGCGGGTCCGAATCATCGGCGCCCCATGCTGTTGCTGCAAATCCGCCTCCACGGCCTCCAGGGCCAACTGGATCATCACCGCAGCCAGATCAGACAGAGCCGCCGTCGTTTCAGGCACCGTCGCCAGCCGCAACAGATCACGCACACCGATGCGGAGCATCTCGCGCCGGCGAATGCGTCGCAGGGCATCGAGTTTCAATTCGGCCGCCTGCACGTTCTGCACCGCGATTCTCGTCGCCCGGTCGAGTTCGCCACGCGAGGGACGGCGGACCAGGACCTGTTGTTCAGCCAGCCAGTACATCAGCATCGGATCGCGCACGAGCGTCTGCGCCAAGGCATCGCTGGTCCCGAAAATGCTGCACATCAATTGCAGCATGCGCCGCGCGTCCTTGAGGTAATCGAAGAGTTGCGTCCGACTCACGCCGGTCTGCACGAACCGAT
>JACRLS010000128.1 GCA_016235225.1 Nitrospirota bacterium
CAGGGCCTTGTAAAGACTCTGGCACCCATGCTCTGTGCAATCTCGACCGTCCGGTCGCTGCTGCAGGCATCGACGACGATGCGCACATCCATCCACTTGACGGATTCGAGACAGTCGCCGATGTTCTGCTCTTCGTTCTTGGTGATGATCAGCGCCGCAATGGACATCTTACGAACCCGTGGTCAGGGGTAGGAACAGATCGTGGTCCGTGGTCAGTGAAGGAAACCCCATACTCACTCACCACCATCCACTAGCCACTCTTGACCACGGTCTTCTATTATCTCGCCACCAACCACTGACCACTCTCTATCCCCTGAACCCTCTCTTCAGCACCGCTCGATAGAAGGCCGGATTCAGCCACCGGTTTCGGGACGGCTTGAGCTTCGGCGACCCGCCGGCGCGGCTCGCCATTACGGCTGGATGGCTGCCGGTAAAGTTCTTCATCATGTCGTATTCCTGAAATTCATACAAGTCCTTTGCGAGCATCCGGGCTTGTTCCTGACCCGGGGCTTCCCCATGATGGCGGGCCACCTGGTACCGGAACTTGTCGAGGAGAACCCGCGGGTCCTTGACCCAGCCGTAATGATAGATCGTGCCGCCACAGGGACGGACTCGGTCTTTGTGCACGCTCTGCAGGTAGCCCTGGTCAGCCTTGCGCCAGAAGCCCACAGCATCACCACAAGACTCCACCTGGCCGTCATTTCGGATGATCCGGACGGCGCGGTGATAGAACCAGGGATTACAGGACCAATAGTCGCCGTAAAAATGCAGATACCGAAACGTGAACCCGAGCACCGATGGATTACCCAGCTCCTGCTCCATGGCCTCACGCACGCGCGCATGATCGGCTTCATGAAGTACCTCATCGGCTTGCAGATAGAGCGCCCAATTCCCTGTACACTGTGCGAGCGCGATGTTCGTCTGCAACGAGAAGAGCAGCCCGTCCTTCTTCATCGCATCGTCCCAGACCGACTCGACGATCCGGACCTTGTCCGATCCAATGGACCGGATCAGCGCGACCGTCCCGTCATCCGATTGCCCCACGTTCACCACAAATTCATCGACGAGTGGAAGCGCGGACGTAATCACCTCGACAATCGGGTAGTCGAACTTGACGGCGTTTCGACAGATGGAGAAACCGCTGACCTTCATCTCAAAATTTGGCGATCTGGCGATTTGATGATTTAGCGATTTTCGGATCAAGACTCCCCTGTCCAACCTTCACAAGATTACCAAATCACGAGATCACCCTTTTCTCGCACAAGTTCCCACAACTTCGCATACTTGATGAAGGTGTAATAGGCATAGAGCCCCGACAGGATCAGTCCCGGCGTCCCATCCAGAAAGCCGCCCCGGCCCAGGTACATCTTGAAGAAGGTGAAGGTCGGATGGGTGAACAGTTGGTGAGGCCTAAACCTCCGGCCTTGCTTGGCCATGCGCTCCGCCATCAGCCCGCTGTAGCGATCCATTTTCTCAAGATAATGATTCACGTCGCGAAATGGATACTGGAGGACATGCTCACGGAGATAGCCGGCCTGCCCATTCAATTCGAACCCCTCGTGAACCGCTTCCTCGCGATAGCGTAGGCGGCTCTTCCGAAATAACTGAGGCTGTCTGTAGTCCGGATACCAGCCGCAATGCCGAATCTGTCGCCCGAGGAAGAAGTTTTGCCGAGGCACAAAATACGCGTCGGCCTTGGGCCCCTCTTCCAACACCCGACGGATTTCATCCCGAATCTCCGGCGTGGCCCGCTCGTCCGTATCCAGGCTGAACACCCACTCGTGAGTCGCATGCGCGACCGCCTCGTTCCGCAGGCGTCCGAATCCATGGAACTCGTGTTGAAAGACCTTGTCGGTATACTCCTGGCTGATCTTCGCCGTGGCATCCGTGCTGTGAGAATCCACCACGATGAGCTCATCGACCCAGCGAAGACTGTCCAGGCAGGGCCGCATGTTCGGTTCATCATTGTAGGCAATGACATAGGCCGAGACCTTGGTCTGGTTCATCTGGTTCATCTGGTTTGTCTGGTTCATCTCGTGTGTCTGGTTCGTTTAGTTATCTGGATCAACCAAAGAAACGAGAAAAACCAGATCAACGAGACAAAGGAGATCAACCACACAAACCTGGCTGCTAGACATGCTGGACTGTCACCGATTCAGCCCTCGTCAGCACAGATTGGATTCTGTCTGCCACGCCGTCCGCCGTGATCCGGTCCAGGCAATCCCAATAGGGACAGGCTTCGTAAATGCATTTCTCACAGGTCGGCACGTCGGGGCGGAGCACAAAGCCACGGCCCAGCGGCGCCCACCGGATCGGCAGATTGTTTCGGCGGGGATCGAACAGGCTGACGGTGGCCACCCCGAGCGCCGCAGCCATGTGCGCAGGACCGGTCGCGCCCGAAACGACCACCTGGCTCTGGGCGACCACGGCCATCAACTGTCTGACGGACAGACGGCCCATGAAGTCTTCAATGCCCTTGGTCGCACCCGGAGACCGGCCGATTTCTTCCCGAAACCGATCCCCCTCTGCCTGATTGCCCGTCAACCCGACGGCAAGTCCCTCGGAGACCAGGCGCTGCACCAAATCCCAGTAGTGTCGGCTGGCCCAGCGACGGGCCGCAAACCCGCCTGGATGCAGAATGACACGGGGTGAGGGGATGGTAGCCAGGGTCGAAGCCGCCCATGCCCGTTCCTCCGGCGTCACGACCAGCCGCGGAGGCGCGACCGGCCCCGGTTCAATTCCCAGCCCGCGCAGCAGGCCCAGATTATACTCGGCTTCGTGCTTCGTGAAATCAGACCGGTGCTCATACACTCGTCGATTCGCGAACAGACCATACCATCGATAGCCGGTGGCCACCCGCTGCGGAACGCGGGCCCACCATGAGGCCATGATCAGCCGGCGAAAGGGCTTCAGAAAGAGTGCGACATCGATCTTCCTGCGAAAGAGCGCAACCAATTCAGCAAAAGACTCTTCTCCCGAAACAGTGACCACGTCATCGAGATCAGGATGATGCGCCAGAACCGGCGCCGCATAGGCACTGGAGAGAAACATGATCCGGCTCTGAGGCTGCTGACGGCGCAGGGCGGACGCTACCGGCAGCGAGAGGATCTCGTCGCCGATGCCGTCTGGTCTGACGATCAGCACGTTCATAGGTAGAGGTTCAGGCTAAAGGATATTGATTCATTGGGTCAACGGGTCATTGATCCAATGTCTCAATGATTCAATGCCTCAATGCTGATCCCTCAGCCTCAACCTTGGCCCTCCCCTGCAGCACCTGCTGCACCGCGCGGAAGACGTCGGAGGGCGCGATGGCCGTCAGACATTCGAGCTGGCTCACATTGGTACAGCGCCGACTGAAACAGGGGCTACACGGAATACCCGCGCGCAAGACTTGATGGGAGGCTCCGTATGGCCCGGTTCTCGCCGGGCTGGTCGGGCCAAAGATGGCCACGACCGGGGTCCCCACCGCAGCGGCCACATGCATGGGCCCCGAATCGTTCGTCACCAACACCGCCGCCTTCCGCAGCAGTGCGGGCAGGAGACCGATTCCCGTCTGCCCCACAAGACTGATCGGCTGCTGCGCCATCAAGCGACTCACTGCATCGGCAGCCTCGCGCTCGCTGGGCGCTCCAAACAGTACCACCGGCCCGATTCCCGCTTCATTCAACTGGTCGATAAGCTTGGCGAAGGACTGGATGGGCCAGCATTTGGTCGGCCAGCGGGCCGACACATTCATCGCAATCCAGGGGCGATCAGATGTGATACCGCGGCGCGTTAACAGCAGGTTGACTGCCTCATCATCGGTCCGCGGAATACTCAATCGAAATCGCGGGGTGGAAGGCCTTGGGGCCCCCAGAGCCTCGGCCACCAGGAGATACCGATCGACCGCGTGCATGTCGGGAGAGGGGACCGCCACGCGATGGGAATAGAAGAGGGGACTTCCCTCCCGTGCATCGGCAAACCCCAGCCGCACCGGCGCGCCACTGAGCCGCGCCATCACTCCGCTCCGGAACAACCCCTGCAGATCAACCGCCAGATCGACGGCTTCCGCGCGCAAGCGAGGGACCTTCCCGAACCAGCCGCGAAGCCCCGGGGCTACCGCGCAAATCTCATCGACCCCCTCAACCCGCTGAACAAATCCGGCCCATTCCTGCTTAACCAGCCACGTAATCCTGGCCTGCGGAAAGCGACTCCGCAAGGCATCCAGCGTCGGCAGGGCGTGCACGATATCGCCCAACGAACTGGGCTTGATGAACAAGAGATGATGAACGTCTGAGACTGGCAGCACGACGTGGGTCACTCTTAGTAGTGCTCACACTGAGGAGGGAGGCCGATCAGGCAGCCGCTGTCACAGTGAGCACAATGCTCGGCGAGATAGTCGTTCAACCCTACCGCTCATCGATCCGTCGACACCCCTCCCCGGCCGTGACCTGGTACCGAACGCCGCAAGCTTCGCATAGCGCCCGGCCCCGTGTCACCTTCAATTTGACGCCGCAGGCACACATCCAGCCCACGCGACGGGCCGGATTCCCGACCACCAGCGCATAGTCCGGCACCGATTTCGTGACCACTGCGCCCGCCCCTACAAAGGCGGACTGACCGATCGTCACGCCACAGACAATCGTGCAGTTGGCGCCGAGTGTGGCCCCTTCGCGCACTCGCGTCAACTTCAGTTCGGCTTTTCGCGGGATCGCGCTCCGCGGATTGATGACATTCGTAAAGACCATGGCGGGCCCGCAGAACACGGCATCCTCCAACGTGACCCCTTCATAAATAGACACGTTATTCTGGATCTTCACTCCGTTGCCGATCGACACACGGGGGCCGATCACCACGTTCTGCCCGACGATACAGTTTCGACCGATCCGACTCCCGGCCAGCACGTGTGAGAAATGCCATAGCTTCGTGCCGGATCCGATCTCAGATGGCTGATCGACGATCGCGGTCGGATGAACCCAGACCCCAGCATGCCCCTCCCCCTTTCCCTCTCCCCCGAGGGGAAAGGGGGGGGTGAGGGGGACTGTCTCGCCCTCCCGAGTCAGTGACACCGCGACGCCTCGCAGATCGAGCGACTGCTGACTCGCCTGCAGCACTTCCAAGACTGCAAGGGCCTCACGACCGTCGGTCCGCGCGGTGGTCCGATGTTCGACACACTCGAGGAAATGGCGACACTCGGCGGCCAGCGGCTCCTCCGACTCCAGCGGCACGACTTCCGCATTGCCCCGATGGGCCACCGGAGCTCGATCAACCCACGACACTTCGTGGGGATAGAGCACCAATTTGTCCTTGGCCAGATCATCGAACACGGCCATCTTTCGATCCCCGATGACCACCAGTCGCTGTTCCTTCACAGGGTGCAGCCAGCTCACAAAGATATGGCCCCTGACGCCGTTCGAAAAGGCCAGATGCGTCATGGTGACGTCCGGCACCCCGGTTTGCAGATAGGTCCCCCCGTTCGCCTGCACTGCCACCGGCAGCTGTCCGACGAGATGAATGAGTGTGGAGATATCGTGTGGAGCGAAGCTCCACAGAATATTCTCTTCACGGCGAAATTTGCCGATGTTCAGCCGGTTCGAATAGGCATACTGCAGCTTGCCCAGCTCGCCTTTGGCGATCAGCGCATTCAGCGCCACAACGGCCGGATGGTAGCGCAGCACGTGGCCGACCATGAGAATGCGCTGCAGCCGCGACGCCAGATCCACCACTTCCCGGCCTTCCGCGAGGGCCAGCGCCAGCGGCTTTTCGACAAAGACGTCCTTGCCGGCCAGCAGGGCCTGTTTGGCCATGGCGGCGTGCGTTTTTGCCGGCGTTGCCAGGACCACGGCGGCAATCGTTGGATCAGCGAGGACCCGCTCGTAGGAGGCGACCATCGGCACGTCGGGGAAATGCTTCGCCGCCCGCTTCAGAGCGTTCGGATCGTCGTCGCAGATCGCCTGCAACGCGCCCATCGTGCCAAAGTTTCGGACCAGGTTCGCGCCCCAGGCGCCCGCTCCGACACAGGCCACCCTGATCATGCCTGCCTCCAGTCAAAGGTCGTCTGCACCGAGACTGCCTCATGTCCGCCCCCTGCCGCGTCCTGCTCGATCCAGGACACCGCCTCCACAAGCGACTCGGCCGTATGGTGAGGCAGCAGCGATCGTTCCTGCAGATCGCGAACCGCCTGGGCACTCGTCGGGCCGGTCGTGACGAGGACCGCTTTGACCCCGACCCGATGACCAAGCTCAATGTCCCGACTCTGATCGCCCACGATATAGGCCCTGGTCAGATCAATCCCCAAATCTCGCTTCGCCCGCTCGACCATGAGGGTGCCGGGCTTGCGACAGAGACAGCCATCGTCGGGATGGTGCGGACAAAAGTAGATCGCATCCAGCCAGCCGCCTGCCTGAGCCAACATGTCCTTGAGCCGGCCATGCGTCGCCTCCAGCACCTCCGGCGTAAACATTCCTCGCCCGATGCCGGACTGATTGGTAATCAAGATCACGCGGGCACCCGTCCGATTGAGTCGCGCCACGGTGTCCGCCGCTCCGGGTAGAAGGGTCAATTCCAGCGGATTCGTCACATAGCCGGATTCATGGTTCAGCGTTCCGTCCCGATCCAGAAAGACCGTCACGCCCTTGAGCGGCAGGCGCCGGCCGGCAATCCAGGACGAGCGCGCATTGGACGCCGCATCCCTGGCCGAGTCCTTCACGGTCGGGGAAGCGGCATCGGGGGACCGGATCATCAGCTTGAGCGAGGCGGTGTAGACCATCTCGACCGTCACGCCCGACATGCAGCGGTGATCGATGGGACATTCGCGCAGGAGGCAGGGCGCACAGTCCACCGGGTATCGGATCAGCTCATGACCCGGTCCGGCCGGCGCTGTGCTCCGCCAATCCGTCGGCCCGAAGACCGCCACCGTCGGCACCCCGAAGGCGCTCGCGATGTGCATGGGCCCCGTATCGTTGGTCAGGAACAGGTTGCACCGGCGGGTCACGCCCATCAACTCCCGTATGGTCGTCTGCCCGGACCACACCAGCGATCTCGCCTTCATCCGAGCGGCAATCTCCTGTCCCAAGGCCTCTTCTCCTCGCGCCCCGACGATGATGACCCAGGCGCGGTCTCGCCCCACCTCGTGGATGAGACGATCCGCGGTGTCCGCAAAGCGTTCAGGCCACCAGCGCTTGGCGCCACCGTAGACCGAGCCGGGATTGAGCCCGAGCACAAAATCCCGGCCATCGATGCCGGCCGCCGACAGTCGATCCGTCATCCGTCGGTCTTCGTGGTCTTTGAGATACAGGCGAGGCGGCGCCGGGTCGCCCTCCACGCCCAGACGATGGAGCATGTCATGGTAATACCGAATCTGATGAGCGGGCCGCGTCCGATCCGGAACCGGGACCGGATGGGAGAGCAAGACCGACCGGCCGTCAGTCGCGTACCCGAATCGCCGCCGGATGCCCGCCATCCAAGTAATCAACGCCCCCTCAAACGCATTCTGAAAGAGCACGGCCAGGTCAAAACGATCCCGCCGCAGCCGGCGCGCGAGATGCCACTTGCCGGACACACCGGCATGCCGCCCACGGTGATCATAGACCACCGTCGCCTGGACGGCCGGATGGCCATCAAGCAGCTCGGCGATCGTCGGTCGGGCCAGCAGCGTCAGCGGCGTCTCGGGAAAGGCCCGATGGAGCGCCGACAAGGCGGGCTCACACATGATCGCATCGCCGATCCAGTTCGGCACCCGAACCAGGATCCGGCGGATCTGATCTATTTTCACGCAGGCCTCACAGGTCAGTATAGCGGAAGGGTTCAGGGCCGCGAAGCAGGATCGTCTCTTTGCGCACCAGTCCGGGGGACCATCAGCAGCCGGTCAAGCTCCGCCTCGCCATCCAACACCTCAACCCCCAGCCGGACAACCCGGCACAGCCGCTCCAACTCGGGTCCCAGGGCGAGTCGCGCCAGCTTGGCCGCATCTTTTTCCGTCGTCAGCACATAGTCGGCGTGGGCGCGACGAGCCACATCCATGAGGCGTTCGGCATCTCGAAGCGAATAGCGATGGTGATCCGGCCAGGCGACTGCATCTACGACCGTGACGTGCAAGCGGTCGACATCACGACGAAACGCGCGGGGATTCGCAATGCCGCATCCGGTCACCACTCGCGCGCCCCGAATCCCGTCGATCGCGGTGGTGGTTCCGCCCTGGAGATCCGTCAGGGCCTCGTGGAAGAATCGCAACTGAATGGTCGGCCTTGCGGGCACCCGCGCTCGTGCCAGACGAGACAACAAGGCCGCGCTTCCGTGAGGCGTCTCGGCCCTGGTCACCACGATGGCCGAGGCCCGGGATGCCGCCGTGAGCGGCTCGCGTAGCCGTCCCGCAGGGAGCAGTTGATCCAGGCTCGCCGGCGCGCTGGCGTCCAGCAGCAGCAGATTCACGTCCCGATCGAGGCTGAGATGCTGGAATCCATCATCCAGCACGAGTACGTCGAGGGGGATCTGGTTCAACACCCACCCGCCCAATCTCGCGCGGTCGGCTCCCACCGCGACCACCGCCTGAGGACATCGCCGGGCAATCAGGTACGGCTCATCCCCCCCCTCATCCGGGCCGAGGAGCGTGCGCCGCCCATCTGATACCAGGGCCATGTCTTGCGAGCCTGATCGCCGATAGCCCCGACTCAGGATCCCGACGCGATAGCCCTGCTCGATCAATCGCGACGCCACGAAGATGGTCACGGGCGTCTTGCCGGTTCCCCCGACCGTCACGTTGCCGATACTGATGACACGACAGGGCAGCGCATGACGAGCGAAGAGCCCGGCTCGGTACCCACCGGCGCGAAGGCGCACGGCCGCGCCATAGACCCAGGACAGCGGAGTCAAGCAGGTCCGAAGGGGCCATGACAGCATCGGCTCACCGGCGGAACAGGAGCCGGAACAGACCTGACCGCCGGTCGTCCGGTGGGCGGTCATGCTCGGACCAATTGAGAGGCCTCTGTCCGATCGGAGTTCAGAATGCCTTGCACGAACTCCACGCTCCGTCGCAGTGCACCTCGATTTTCCGTCACCACCAGAGAGGCGGCACGGCCCATGGCTTCACGCCGCTTTCCATCGCGTATCAGTTGTTCCGCTTCTCCGCCGAATTCCCGACCATCACGAATCCGAGCGCCGGCCCCCGCCTCCAAGGGAAGCGAGGCCAGTTCCTCGCAATGGTCCGTGTAGGGGCCGAACAGCACCGGCTTTCCCCATAAGGCTGGCTCCAGAAGATTGTGTCCACCGACCGGCACGAGGGTCCCCCCCACGAAGGCCACCGTGGCGTGCCGATAGACCGACGCGAGTTCCCCTCGCGTATCCAGAATCACGACCCGCCCGGCTCCCGCCGGTGGGAGTGACCTCCCGTCCGTCATCTCGCTCCGTCGCTGGACGGCCAGTCCGCGCCCCCGCACCACGACATCGAGATCGGAGGCCCGCTCGATATGCCGGGGTGCTATGACCAGCACCGTCTCTGGATGGTGTGCGAGGATGCTCTCGTACCCATCCAGAATCTGCTCTTCTTCACCTGGATGAGTGCTCCCTGCCACCAGCACCGGAGTCTGATCGCGGATGTCGAGGCCCGCACGCGTGATATCTTTTATAAGGGATGTGCCGCTCCCGACAGTCTGGTCAAACTTGAGGTTACCGACCCGAACAACGCGGGCCGGATCGGCGCCCAACGCGATGATCCGCATGGCGTCACGTTCGGATTGCATCAGGAACAGGCGGATATGGGAGAGCACCTGGGCCATCAAGGGTCGAATCCGACGATAGCCCTCGAACGACCGTGAGGACAACCGCCCGTTGATCATGACACAGGGCACGCCGCGGCGATGCAAGGTCCGCAATAGATTCGGCCAGAGTTCGGTTTCCACAAAGACAAACAGCCGCGGATTCAGGAGGCGGACGACACGCCGGACGACCCAGGGAAAATCGAGCGGGGCATAGCAATGGTCCGCCACGCCCTTCAGTCGCTGTTCGACCGCTTCCCGGCCTGTTTCGGTCACTGTAGAGACGACCAACCGGTCCTGCGGATACCGCCGTCGCAGCTCTTGCACCAAGGGCACGACGGCAACGGCCTCGCCCAGCGACACCGCATGGACCCAGATGACCGGTTGATTTGGTTGATCTGGTTTGTCTCGTTTTTCTGGTTTGTGTGGTTCCTTGGTCCGGAGCCAGCCAGATAAACGAGAAAAACCACATGAACCAGAAAAACCAGACAAACTGGACGGACCAGATGAACCAGATAACCCGAGTCTTTCGAGCAACCCTCGCCGGCAACGCTTCTTCACCAGCAAGATGCCCAGAATAATCGGTGAGGCGATAAGCAGCAGGCCGTTATAGAGGAAGTACCACATGGAGAAAAGTATGATTGAGTGATTCGGGGATTTGGTGATTATCCGAACGGAGGAACTTCCGGTTCTGTCACTTCACCACATCATCAGATCGCCAAATCTTACTTTCTCGCCTGTTCCTCCGCCAGCACCGTTAATCGGTTGAGGGCGTCCTGAAGTTCCGCGCACTTCGCGTCAAGTTCCTCATCCGTCGCTTCTGAGGCGACCGATATCGGCTGCCCGACCAGGAAGGCGCCCCGGCTGAACGGCATCGGCAACTGGAAACGGTCCCAACTGGCGAGGGTTTTTTTTTTGCGTAGGCCACGGCCACCGGAACGATCGGCAGCCCTGTCGCCTTGGCCAGATAGACCGCGCCCCGCTGCGCCGTATGGCGAGGCCCTCGTGGCCCGTCTGGCGTGACGATCAGGTCTCGCGCGCTCCGGCCTAATTCAACCAATCGGCGCAAGGCCACGGCGCCGCCACGGCTGGTCGACCCCCGGACCGCCTCAAGTCCGAACCGCGCGGCAATCCGGGCGATTAACTCGCCATCCCGATGGCGGCTGATCAGTACAGACGCGCCGGGGCCGTGATAGAACAGCGGCATCATCAACTGCTGGTCATGCCAGAAGGCGACAATCACGGAACGCTGCCCCCTGACCGTCTCAAAGGCTTCCCCACCCTTTTGAACATCCAGGCGAAGCGTGCGGCCGATCATGCGAATCAGCCAGGCCCCGAAACCGGGAATCAACATCAGCTTCAGCCGATTGATCATGTCGCGCATGGCATCTTTCTCAGCACTCAGCACTCAGCACTCAGCACTCAGCACTGCCAACTACTTAGTGCTTATTCTCACCGCTTCTTTAAGGCGCCACGTCCAGGAATTGAATGGAATGGAGGCGCTTGTACATCCCGCCCCGTTTCAGCAGTTCCTCATGCGAGCCGACCTCCGCAATGCGCCCGTGATCCATCACGACGATCCGGTCGGCCTTTTGAATCGTGGAGAGCCGGTGCGCAATGATCAGCGTCGTACGATTCTTCATGACGTTTGAAATCGCCATCTGCACGATCCGTTCGGATTCGGAATCCAGCGCGGAAGTGGCTTCGTCTAGAATCAGAATGGGCGGATCGCGAAGAATGGCCCTGGCAATCGCCAACCGCTGACGTTCGCCGCCGGAGAGCTTCACCCCATCCTCCCCGATCATGGTGTCATAGCCGTTGGGGAGGCGTTGGATGAAGTCATGGGCATAGGCGGCCTTCGCAGCCGTTTCGACCTCGGCCTCGGTCGCCTCCGGTCTCCCATACGCAATGTTCTTCTTGACCGAGTCATCAAACAGCATCGTATCCTGGGAGACAATCCCGATCTGCGCCCGGAGCGACCGGAGGGTGCAGCCCTGTATATCCTGGCCGTCGATCAGGACGGCGCCGCCAGTCGGATCGTAGAATCGCGGCACCAAACTCACCAGCGTGGACTTTCCGCTGCCGCTGCTTCCCACGAGGGCCACGTTCTCTCCTGCGCCCACCGTCAGGGTGACGTTGGCCAGGGCCTCACGATCATGCCCTTCATACCGAAAGGTCACGTGCCGGAACTCCAGGCTCTGCCGAATGACAGGAAGATCCTCCCGACCGTGATCCCGGTCCTGCTCATTAGGAAGATCGAGCACCGCAAAGACCCGCTCGGCCGCGGCCAGCGCCTGTTGGACCGTATGATTGGTGGTCCCGAGACGGCGCAGAGGCGAGTAGGCGAGGAACATGGCGGTCATGAAGGAGAAGAAGGCTCCGGCGGTCATGGCTCCCGTTATCACGAGATACCCCCCATACCAGATGATCGCCGCGACGCCGAGGACACTGGTCAGTTCCAACTGAGAGGAGGACACCGAGGACACCTGGATCGCCTTCATACTGAGGCCGAAAAATGAGCGATTGATGCGGCGGAACCGGTCGGCCTCCATCTCTTCACGCCCGAAGGCCTTCACCACCCTGATGCCGGACAGGGATTCCTGTACGGCCGAGGACATGTCCCCCACCTTCTCCTGTCCCCTGGTCGCCAGCGTCCGCAACCGCTTGCCGCGCCGAACAATCGTATAGATCGACAAGGGCGCCACGATGATCGACACCGTCGCGAGCTTCCAATTCTGATAGAAGATGACGCCCATCAGGGCCAGGCATGTCAGCCCCTGCTGAAACAGCTCGCGCATCACACCGGCGCCGGCGTTGGCCATGAGACTCACATCGTTAAACACGTGGGACATGAGGCGGCCGGACGTGTTGCTGTCGTGATAGCCCACCGGCATCCGCATGAGTTGCAGAAATAGTTCTTCCCGAATCTCTGTGACGACCTGATTCCCGACGTAGTTGATGAGGTACGCCTGCCCATAGTTGAAGACGGCCTTCAGCACGGAGACCCCAAGAATCGTCAGGGGGAGCACGAGGAGGAGCGTCTGATCCTTGGCGATAAAAATCCCGTCGAGCACGGGACGGACCAGCCAGGCGTAGGCGCCGGTCATGGCCGCGACCAATGCGGAACAGCCCAAGGCCGCCCCCAGCCGGACGCGGTACCGGAGCAGATAGCGGAGCAATCGCAGAAACAGGGTCATGCGCGGCACTCCGAGAGCACGACTTGGGCTGCCCGCCTTGAGGCACCCGGCGTGCCGAGCGCGTCACGGACCGCACGCAGTTCGCCTCGCATCCGCTCCCAAGCGGGGCGATCCCGGAGCAGTCGCAGGGCTTCGCTCACCATCCGGTCAACCGTGGCATTCGATTGAATCAATTCTGGAATAATCTCACGACCGGCCACAAGATTGGCTAGCCCCGCCCATTGTACCCGAACCAGCCGCTTTGCGATCTGCCACCCCACCCAAGACGTCCGATAGGTGATGATCATGGGGGTGCCGACGATCGCGGCCTGCAGAGTGGCGGTCCCGGAGGCCACCAACAGCAAGTCCGAGGCCGCCATCACCTCATTCGCCTGATCCCGAGCTATGGCGACTGGAAGGCCCGACGCCCGGATGGGACCATTCAACCATGATTCAGAGACGGAACGTGCTTGCGCCAGGACCAGACCCAGATTCGGAAATTCCTGCTTGAGCGCCCCGGCCGATTCCAGCAGGAGCGGCAGGAGGCGATGGACCTCCTGCTCACGGCTCCCCGGCAGCAATCCAATGATCGGCCCGGCCGACGCCAGACCGAGGCGTCGCCGTACCTCCGCCTGGTCATAGCTCGGCGCAACGGCGTCCAACAGCGGGCGCCCGACAAACGTGCATCGGACACCGGCGCGCCGGTACAGCTCCGGCTCGAACGGCAGGATCACCGCCACGTGGTCCACGTACTGTTGCATCTGCCGGATGCGGCCGGGACGCCAGGCCCAGAACTGCGGCGCGATGTAGTACACGACCCGATGTCCCGCCTGCTTTGCGAAGCGCGCCACCCGGAGGTTGGTCCCCGGATGATCGACGAGCACGACGGCGTCCCACTTCGTGGCGCGCAGATGCTCGGCCAACCGGCGGAGATTGCCGATCGCCACCATCACCGCTTTGGGACCTGGAACCCCGATCACATCCACCCGTTCGATCCCGGGCAGCAACGTGACCGGGACGGCGGCCATGTGAGGACCGCCCACCCCGTGCAGCTCGACGTTCGGATCGGCCTCTCGAAGCGCCTGGGCCAGGTGGGCCCCATGGAGATCTCCGGACGCCTCTCCTGTGATGATGAAAATCCGGGGCATCGGGTGCTGCTAAGGTTAAGGCTGAGGTTCAGGTCAAGAAGATGAGCTCAACACAGGGCGCAGCGCGGAGACTTCTTCGCTCTTCATCACCTCGTCATGCTCCCTGTCGGTCTTCATCTCAACTCAACCTTAGCCTTAACCTTAGCCTCTCCTTTCGCCTCAGCCTCAACCTGTCTCCGACGAGTTCCGCCGCAGGAATTCGTCGATCGCGTCCAGGATCCGGTGGGCCAAGTCCAAGGCCGCCGTGCCATCCTCCCCCGACACCACAGGCGGGGCCCCGGTTGACACCGAGCGAAGAAAGGCCTCGAGCTCGAGTTTCAAGGGCTCGCCTTCTCCGCCGGTCAGAGGTTCCGTCTCAATCCCCGATGCTCCTTCCGTCGGTTGGTGCGCCCGTGAGATTGTGCCTTGACGGGTATGATAATCCATCATGATCGCCGCGTCTCGCTGGAAGAGGCGAATCGTCCGAGAAGGCGCCTCCGAGACACGGCTGGCCGTGAGATTCGCCACACATCCGCCGGCAAACTGGATCCGGGCTTGGGCGATGTCATACAAGGGGGTCAAGACCGGAGCGCCGACCGCGCGGATCTCCTCGACCGGTCCCGGCTGGAAGGAGAGGAGGATGTCCAGATCGTGGATCATGAGGTCGAGGACGACGTTGACATCCGTCCCGCGGACCCCAAACCGGCTCAAGCGATGACATTCGACGTACGCCGGCCGGGACACGAGAGACCGGAGCGCGGCAATGGCGGGATTGAACCGCTCCACATGACCGACCTGGAGCACGCGCGCCGCGTGACGCGCCAGGCGCACCAAGTCGTGCGCTTCGTGGGGCTCGACCGTGATGGGTTTCTCCACGAGGACATGGACACCGGCTGCCAGACAAGCTTTCGTGATGACATAGTGATCAGACGTCGGCACGGCCACGCTGACGGCGTCGACCTCTTTGAGGAGCGCCTGGACATCGGCGAACACCGCCGCCCCATACCGCTCGGCGACGGACTGTGCCTGCTCTGGACGCGTATCCACCACGCCGACCAGCGTGGCTTGCGGAAGAGCCGCATAGAGGCGCGCGTGGTGCTGGCCGAGATGGCCCACGCCGATGACGCCCACACGGAGCGGACGCGCCGCCTCAGCCCTCACGCGTCACATCCTCCTCGGTAATCCCGACGACCGTGATGCCCGAGTCGTTCGCTGCGGCGATCATTTCCTGGCGATCAAGGAGCACGCTCCGACCGGCCTCTATCGCCAAGGTCAGCGCGTTGACCGACTGCATGGTCTTGATCGTCCCCGGCCCGATCGCCGGCAAGTCGAAGCGGAGATCTTGCTGGGGCTTGGAGCGCTTCACCACGACGGCGCCGTTGCCCGCCAGCGTCCCCCCTCGCCGGATGGCTTCATCCGTTCCCTCGACGGCTTCGACGGCCACTACAACCCCGGCCTTGGTCACGACGCATTGACCGATGTCCATGCGGCCGTTGTCGCGGGCGACCTCCCAGCCCTCACGAATGTCTTCCCATTCGCTGTCGCTCGGCTTCCGCCGCGTGAGCACACCCCGCTCCACCAGCACCTCGCCCAGTCCGAAGGTGGATTCGCGGATCAGGATGCCTTCCCGCTCCATCTCGGCGGCGAACTCCCGCAACATCACATCGTCTTTCCATTCTTTGACTCGACGGGCCATCATGATCGCCCGCATGTCGGGCCGCACGTCGAACAGGCTGACCTTCTTGACGCCGCCCAGCATCACCGCTTGCCGAACTCCGTCCCCTTTGAGGGCCTTGATGACCTTGTTGAACTGGCCGATCTTGACCCAATGAATCCGATCGACGTGCTGCGCTAACTCCGGGAGGGTGATTTCGACGTGGGCGACAGCCGTCACCGCGAAGCCCAGACGCCTGGCGTTGTCGGAAAAGATGATGGGGAACCGGCCGTTGCCGGCGATCAGTCCGATCCGCTCACCGGGCGCAGGGAGAGGCAGGACTCCTGCGCGATTTTCCGGCACGCCGTTACTCCTCGTCTTCCTGGTCCCGGCCGACCGAGCGACAGACGCCTCGCTTTGACCCATCCAGAAAGCTCAGAACCTCTAACACGTCGGGCTGATCCTTGAAATCCTCTCGGGCTTGCTTGACCGCCTCCGCTATGCGGAGCCCGGACCGGAAGAGCAGTTCATACGCGCGTTTCAGTGTGGAAATACGTTCGTTCGAGAAGCCGTGACGGCGGAGGCCGATGGAATTGACTCCGTAGAGCTGGGCGCGGTAGCCGCCGGCCGACCGCATGAAGGGCGGCACGTCTTTTCCGACGGCCGAACAGCCGCCGATCATGACATAGGCGCCGACACGGACGAATTGGTGGATCCCGACCAGTCCGCCGATGACCGAGTGGTCGCCGATGGAGATGTGGCCGGCCAGAGTCGCCGCATTGGCCATCACGACATGATTCCCGATCTGACAATCATGGGCGACATGCACATAGGCCATCAAGAAATTATGCCGGCCGATCGCGGTGACGCCGCCGCCCTGAACCGTTCCCCGATTCACGGTGACATACTCTCTGAGGATATTGTGATCGCCGATCACCACCCGGGTGGGCTCTCCCTTATAGTGAAGATGTTGGGGCGCCATTCCAATGGATGCAAACGGAAAGATCTGACAGTGGGCGCCGATCTCCGTCCACCCTCCGACCGAGACGTGTGAGAGCAGGGTGGTCCCGCGTCCGATCTTCACATGTTCGCCGACGACCGAGTACGGACCGACCTCGACATCCTCCCCGAGTCGGGCGTTCGGATGGACGATCGCCGTGGGATGAATCACCACCAGGGGCCTCCCTTTACTTGGACTGGTCTATGGTGACAATGGCAGTCACCTCTGCTTCGCTCGCCAAGTCAGACCCGACGAAGGCCTTGCCCTGCATTTTCCAATAGGCATCCCGGCGCTTCAGGGCCTCGACCTCGAATCGCAACTGGTCGCCCGGCACTACCGGGCGACGAAATTTCGCCTCATTGATGCCCGCGAGAAAGACCACGGCCTTCGAGCCGGGCGGAAGGGATTTGATGGCCAGGATGCCACCGACCTGTGCCATCGCCTCGATGATCAACACCCCGGGCATGATGGCGCGACCCGGAAAGTGTCCCTGAAAGAAGGGTTCGTTGATCGTGACATTTTTCAGACCGATGATCCGTCGTTCAGGCTCGAGTTCGATGATCCGATCGACCAGGAGGAACGGATACCGGTGCGGCAGCAACGACCGGATTTCTTCGACCTCAATCGGACCCATGATCCCTGCCCCTTTCCTCCCCTCGCGCCCTTTACTTGTAGCGCCGGTCGAATTCTTTGATCACGGAGTCCGTGAGGTCCATCGCATGGTTGGCATAGATGACCACACGGAGGGTGGCCGCGGAGCCCGTATCAAGTACCGCGGTGTACCCTTCACGGTCGGCTACCGCCGACGTCGCATCATCGATCTTCTTCATATACTCCTCGGTCATTTCCTTCTGCTTTGCCTGCACTTCCCGATTGAAGTCCCCTAACCGCTTCTGATAGTTCTCGAACTTGGTTCTGAACTGTTCGGCCTTTTCCCGCCTCGTGGCCTCAGTCAGCCCCGCCTCCTGCGCTTTCAGGTCCTTCTCAAGATTCTTTATTTCTTCATCATCGGCCCCGATGATCCGCTGCCGACTCGCCGCGAACTCCTTCATCGTCTCCAATGCGCGCTTCCCCGCCTTCGACTTCTCCATGACTTCCTGCTGACTGATCACCCCGACCTTGAGGCGATCGGCGGCAATTCCACCTGCCGCCGCAAAGACGATCAGCCCGCCGACCAGACATGCCACGATGCGCTGAGACCAGCCGTTCATAGGTGCCTCCCCTCTTCGCCGTTACTTTTTGGGCGGTGCAACGTCCTGCCCGATTCGATTCATCTCGTCCATGACCCGGGCGGTGATGTCGAGCGCCTGATCGTGGTAGACCAGCGCGCCGCCGCGCCCCCGTTCCAGCACGACCTGCAGTCCCGCCTGCTGAGCGACTTTCGATACGACGCGCTCGATCTTGTCTCGGAATCCTTCAAAGACTTCCTTCTGCTTCTCCTGGACTTCTCGATTCATGTCGTTGATCTTCTGCTGATACTCCATCATCCGGCGGCGGAATGCTTCCTCGCGCTCCTTTTTGGCCGCGGCACTGAGGACGCTCCCCTGCTTAATCAGGTCATCCTCCATCCGCTTGAGTTCCTTCTCTTCCAGCTCGACGACGGCCTGACGGTTTTTCATGAACCCGTTGAGCGACTCCCTGGCTTTCTTTCCGGGCTCCGTGTCGTTCAAAAGCTTTTGGGGATCCACCACGCCGATCTTCCCCCCCCCAGTCTGTGCGGGCATCGCAGGCGTTTGCGATTGGGCTTGCGGCGCGCCGGCACAGGCGACCAGCAGCAGCGGAAGGACTGTGGCGAGCATGCCGGTCATGCGACCCGTCCACCGACTCCGCCGTCCTGTCCATTCGGAGAATTGTGTCTTCACGTTCACGTGCTCCTCCATTCGTGACGGTCCCGCGCTAGAACAAGGACCCGACTGAGAATTCAAAGACGCCTCTCCGTTCCAAGGGCCGCGGATCGAGATTCAACCCGTAGGCGACCCGGAGCGGGCCGAACGGCGAAATCCAGCGGGCTTCGATCCCGGCCGCTTTTCGAAGATCACCCACATTGATCCGATTCGCCAGGTTAAAACCCTGCCCATAATCGAAAAAGAGGACCCCGTTCAGCTTGGCTTCCGCAGAGACGGGAAAGATGAAATCGTTATTGATCACGATCTGCCTGGCCGCACCCAGCAAGGTTCCCTCCGGCGTGACGGGCCCGGCTCGCCCGAACACGAATCCGCGCATCGTACTGATCCCGCCGACATAGAATTGCTCAGTGAGTGGGACCGGCCGTCCGCCATATCCATCGATCAATCCGAACCGCCCACGGATCATGTGTCTCGTATCCCAGAAAAGCGGCGTATACTTGGCGCCATCCAACTGGATCTTGAAAAAGTTGTTGGTCCCGCCCAGTATGCGGGTTCCCAGATCGAAATTGACCGCGGTGCGGCTCCCCGTGCGGGGGTCAATATAGTAATCCCGGGTGTCGCGAGTGATCGAGCTCCGGAATCCGGACGTGGACTGCGTGCCCACCTGCTGCAGGACCAGCGAGTTGGCCCCTTCAATAGGATTGGAGATTTTCAAGTTCTCATAGACGAGACTGACCGCCCCGGATGTAAATTCAGAAAACCACCGTCCGAAGGTCGCCGTCCCGCCCGATTTGTTTTCCTCGTAGGTCGTATAGTTCGTTTTCGTATTGAACAGGTCAAACTGCAGCGAGGTCAAGGAGTCCTGAAAGTTCCCCTCCGTGATGTCCGCCACTGCGGTCAACCTGTCCAGCGTGCTGAATCCGCCGCCGATACTGAAGGACCCGGTGGATTTCTCCTTGACCTTCACGTCGAGATCGACCTTGTCGGATTCCACCTGTTTGGGCAGGATCTCGACGGTCTCAAAAAAATTCAGGTTCGTCAGCCGCTGGTAGCTGCGCTTCATCGAGACGGTATCGATGACCTCCTGCTCATTGACACGAAGTTCCCGGCGGACGACGTTGTCGCGGGTCTTGTCGTTCCCGCTGATCCGAATCTCACGAATGCGGATCAGATCCCCTTCCTTGATATTGAAGAGGATCGCCGCGGTCTTCGTCTGGGCATCCGGCGCCACCGAAGGATTCACATCGGTGAACGCGTACCCCTTCGCCCCATAAAGCTCGGTCAGGCGGGTGATCTCGTCCCGGATCTTGGCGCGCTGAAAGACCTCGCCGGTCTCGATCTTAGCCCCGGCCCGCAGCTCGGACGTCGTTCGCCAGCTCTTCCCGCTTGAGCAACCCCGCATCCGTAAACCGCGACACGAGAAGAATCCATTCCCGCGTCGCCATCACTTTCAAGAGTTCCTTCTTGCTGACGGCGTTGATCCCGTCAAAGATGACCTTTTTCACCCGCGCCCGGTCGCCTTCTTTGATGTAGAACGTCAGCCGCTTCCGCTCTTCATCCAGCGACTGCACGATCGGCGTGACTTGCGAATTGTAATAGCCGTCCTCCTGGTAAGCGAGCAGGATCTTCTCCGCGCTCTCCTTGGCCTGCTGCTGATCCAGGAACGTCTGACTCCGGATGGTGATCTTTTCCTTCAGCTTGTCGTCGCTCAGGTTTTCATTCCCGTCGAAGACCAGCTCCGTGATGAACGGTTTTTCCCGCACCACGAAGATCAACGCGATGCCGCCCGCGACCGGTTCGGTTTCGATTTGGACGTCCTCAAAAAACCCCATCTCGTAGATGATACGCACCTGCGCGCGCACGGATTCCGGGACGTAGGGATCGTCGACTTTCAGCGTCAGGCGCCCCCGGATTGCGGTTTCTTCGATCTTCTTGTTCCCGCGGATTTGAAGAGACTTGACCCGCTGCACGACGTCTTGCGCGTCGGCGAGCGTCGGAAGCAACACGAGGAGCATGGAGGCGAGGAGCACGCAGACGCGCAGCACCGCCCCGGCATACGGGGTCCGAATCGTCATGCGGGCGCGCCCTGGAGCCCCGGACGTTTCACGGATGTACCAAAAGGCCATAGCAGGACACAAGGGGGACACGCATGACTACCTGTCCCTCATGCGCTCGGCACCAACGCGAGACACATTGAGGGTCTCACTGGACGGGATCCACGAATCGACTGACGCGCCGAGGCCTCTCCCACCCGTCCATCGCGCCGATTTTTCTCCGCGCGGCATGAGACGGGCTGGCCTTGGACAAGACTGCGAAAAAACGGCGAAATTATAGGGGTCCTTCCCCCTAATGTAAAGACAATTTCTCGCCGCCTTTGCGTGAAAACCATGCATGGAGGAGAACGCGCTTCTCCTTGACTTTCCACAGACCCATTACTAGTATCCAGTACGATGTCCTCAGGAAAAATTCGCAAGGCGATCATCCCCGCCGCCGGCCTTGGAACGCGCTTCCTGCCCGCCACCAAAGCCTCTCCCAAAGAGATGCTCCCCTTGGTGGACAAACCGTTGATTCAGTACGCCGTCGAGGAAGCGGTCTCATCCGGCATTGAAGACATCCTGGTGATCACCGGGCGAGGCAAACGGGCGATCGAAGACCACTTCGACCGGTCCGTGGAACTAGAGGAGAACCTCAAGGAAAACGGCAAGGTGTCGCTCCTCAAGAGCATCCAGCGCATCTCCGAATTGGCGAACTTCTGCTACATCCGACAGCCTCATGCCCTTGGGCTCGGACATGCCGTGCTGTGTGCGCAGCACTACATCGGCAACGAGCCGTTTGCGGTCATCCTCAGCGACGAAATCATCGATGCCCGCATCCCCGCCCTCGCCCAACTGATCGAGCAGTATGAACGGGGGCACGGCGGCGTGCTGGGCGTCCAGGAAGTCCCAAAATCTGAAGTCAAACATTACGGCATCATCGATCCGGAACGAGGCGAGAAGGGACTGCATAAGATCCTCGACCTCGTCGAAAAACCGTCGCCGGAAGAAGCCCCATCTCGGTATGCCGCGATCGGCCGGTATGTGCTGTCGTCTGAGATCTTCCCGATTCTCCGGCGAACCACTCCCGGAAAAAACGGCGAGATTCAACTGACGGATGCCCTGCGGCAACTCGCCAAACGCGCGCCGATGTACGCGCTGGAGATCGACGGCCAACGCTACGACGCGGGTGATAAACTGGGCTTTCTCAAAGCCACCGTTGAGTTCGCCCTGAAGAATCCGACCCTTGGCGAGGACTTCGCCAAGTATCTCAAAGGCGTGCGCTAGACAACCCTCACGGGGCTGCGTGCAGACAGGACTCCCATGAGCTCTGATCCGACCGAAAAAGACATTCAAAACGCCGAGATTCCAGACCAGTTGCCGCTCTTGCCGGTCAGGGACATCGTCGTGTTCCCCTACATGGTGCTGCCGCTCTTCGTCGGTCGAGAGATGTCCATCAAGGCGATCGAGGCCGCGCTCGCCGGCAACCGCATGGTCTTTCTGGCGACGCAAAAGGCGCTGGACGTGGAGAATCCTTCACCCGACGAGATCCACCCCGTGGGCACCGTCGGCATCATCATGCGGATGCTCAAACTGCCGGACGAGCGCATCAAGATTCTGGTGCACGGACTCGCCAAGGCCAAGGCGACGGAGTACATCCAGTCGGAGCCTTATTATTCGGTCAAGATTGCGAAGATCGTCGAAGCCAAACCGGCGACCAATCTGGAAGGCGAAGCCGTCATGCGGACGGTGAAGGAGCAGCTTGAGCGCATCGTCAGTCTGGGCAAAGTGCTCATGCCCGACGTGATGGTGGTCATCGAGAACCTCGAGGACCCTGGCCGCCTGGCCGACATGGTGGCGTCCAATCTTGGATTGAAGGTCGAAGTCACTCAGGAGGTGCTCGAGATCGAGGATTCGATCGGCCGCTTCAAACGTGTGAGCGAGATTCTCGCCAAAGAAGTCGAAGTCCTCTCCATGCAGCAGAAGATCCAGGCGCAAGCCAAGGGGGAGATGGACAAGACGCAGCGGGAGTACTTCCTCCGCGAGCAACTCAAGGCCATCCAGAAGGAATTGGGCGAGCTGGACGAACGGTCGGAAGAGATTGCCGAGTTCCGCAAGCGCCTCAAAGACGCCAAGATGCCCGAGAAAGTGCTGAAGGAATGCGAGAAGCAGGTCAAGCGGCTCGAGAAGATGCATCCCGACACGGCCGAGTCCGCCACCGTCCGCACGTATCTGGAGTGGATGGTCGACCTGCCCTGGAGCAAGAAGTCGAAGGACAACCTCGACATCAAGGCAGCCGCGAAGGTCCTCAATGAGGACCACTTCGATCTGGAGAAGGTGAAGGAGCGGATTCTGGAATACCTGGCCGTTCGCAAGCTGAAAGACAAGATGAAGGGCCCGATCCTCTGCTTTGCCGGCCCCCCGGGCGTCGGAAAAACGTCGCTGGGCAAGTCGATTGCGCGCGCCCTGGGCCGGGAGTTCGTCCGCGTGAGCTTAGGCGGTGTTCGAGATGAAGCCGAGATTCGCGGCCATCGTCGCACCTACGTCGGCGCCCTCCCTGGACGCATCATCCAAGGCATCAAACAGGCCGGGACCAGCAATCCGGTCTTCATGCTGGATGAGATCGACAAGGTCGGCGCGGACTTCCGGGGAGACCCCTCGGCGGCCTTGCTGGAAGTGCTGGATCCCGAACAGAACCATGCCTTCAGCGACCACTATCTGGGCGTTCCCCTTGATCTGTCCGAGGTCATGTTCATTACGACCGCGAATGTGATCGACCCGATCATCTCCGCGCTGCGGGACCGAATGGAGATTATCGAGATTCCAGGGTACACCGAGGAGGAAAAGCTGGGCATCGCCCTCAAGTACTTGATTCCGCGGCAGCTAAAAGAACACGGGATTACCGACGCCCATATCGCGATCACGGAGCCGGCTCTTCGCCAACTCATTTCGCAATATACGCGGGAAGCGGGCGTTCGCAACCTCGAACGGGAAGTGGCCCGCGTGATGCGGAAAGTCGCCAAGAAGGTCGCAGAAGGTAAAGTCCGCTGTTACGCCGTCACGCCCACCAACCTCTCCAAGTACCTCGGGGTGCCGAAGTATCTCCCCGACCGAAGTATCTCCCCGACACGGAGCAGACCAAGGACGAGATCGGCGTGGCCACGGGCCTGGCCTGGACGGAAACGGGCGGCGACGTCCTCTATATCGAAGCGACGGCCATGAAGGGAAAAGGCGGGCTGACGTTGACCGGACACTTGGGCGACGTCATGAAGGAATCCGCCCATGCCGCACTGAGTTATATCCGCGCGAAACAAAAAACCCTCGGGATCAAAGAGGATGTCTTTTCCAAGTTCGATCTCCACATCCATGTCCCGGCCGGCGCCATCCCCAAAGACGGGCCGTCCGCCGGCATTACGATGGCCACCGCGTTGACCTCGATCCTGACCAACACGCCGGTCCGGCGCAACGTGGCCATGACGGGCGAAGTGACGTTGCGAGGGCGCGTGTTGCCGATCGGAGGCCTCAAAGAAAAAATCCTGGCCGCCAAGCGCGCCAAGATGACGACGGTCATCCTCCCCAAGCGGAACGAAAAGGATCTCCAGGAAATCCCCAAGCATCTGCAACGGGGCCTGCGCTTTGCCTTTGCCGACACTATGGACGACGTGCTTCGGGTCGCCCTGGCGCGAACCTCTCCGCCACGGGCCAAGGGTCGGACATCCGGGACAGCCCGCCGCCAGAAACCGGTCCGCCCCCGACATCCGACGCCCACGCCCCTCGTCCCGCCGAAGGGCACACCAAGGCCAAGACCGATCGCCCCCACCCTGTCGGTCCGCGCATAGAGGGGCTCGTTCGTGCACGGATGGCTCATCCCTCCTCATCGGTGACCGGGGAATTCCGCCTGATCCGGCAGTTGGCCGAGCGCTTTAGCTGGTCGCACCCTTCGGTTCTTCGCGGTATCGGCGACGATGCCGCCGTCGTGCGCCTCTCGACCAGGCGACCGCTGCTCCTCACGACCGATCTTCTGGCGGAAGGCATCCACTTCGATCTCAGGACCGCCGCCTTCGAGGACATCGGCTACAAGGCGGCCGTCGCCAATCTGAGCGACATTGCGGCGATGGGCGGCAGACCGCACGCCATGCTGGTGGCGCTCGCGCTCCCGCGCACAGCCACGTCCCGCCAGGTCGAGCGGCTGTACCGGGGCATGATGCGGATCTGCCGGCCGTTCATGGTCGCGCTCGTCGGCGGGGACACCTCTGCCTCTCGGCATGGATGGTTCATCAGCATGACCATGACCGGGGTCGCCTCCCCGCATCGGATCCTCTATCGGAGCGGCGCGCGCCCGGGCAATGACCTGTGGGTCTCCGGCACGCTGGGCGACTCAGCAGCGGGTCTTCAACTCCTTGCGGGGCCCACGCCGTCGAGACTCGCCCCACATCACGTCCGGACGTTGATCGCCCGACATCACCGACCCACCCCCCGCATCGCCCTGGGACAACTCCTCGCCTCACAGAAACTGGCGACCGCGGCAATTGATGTCTCCGACGGTCTCTCGGGAGATTTGGCCCATGTGTGCGAAGAAAGCGGCGTGGGCGTGGAGGTCGTGGCCGCGACCCTCCCGCTCTCTCCGGCCCTGCGTGCCTATGCCGTGTCCAGGCGGATGGATGCCGCGCGCCTCGCCCTGCAAGGCGGCGAGGACTACGAGATCCTCTTCACTGCGCCGTCCTCTGCCAGGGGCAGACTGGAGCGCCTGAGCCGACGACAGGACCGTTGCCCGCTCACAAGGATCGGAACGATCAAGCGGAAGCGATTCGGGCTGCGGCTCCGGCAGATGGACGGCAAGTTGGTCGCCATCCCGCGCCTGAGTTACGAGCATTTCAGCGAACGGCGCGACACAAACCTCACGAACCGGGACCTCTTCCAATGAGCCGACTCCAATCGATGCTGCGGCAACTCCTGCATCTCGACGAGTCCCCCCATCGGACGTCCCTTGCCTTCACCCTCGGCGTCTTTATCACCTTCTCACCCCTCTATGGGACCCATCTCGCGCTGATTGGCCTCTGTGCCTGGCTGTTTCGGTTGAATGCGGTCGCGATGTTTGCGGGCGCGTTCGTCAACAATCCCTGGACGCTCGTGCCGACCCTCGGTGGGACCCTGTGGCTCGGCTGTTGGCTCACCGGCGTGTCATCCGCACCCGCGCTGGACTGGCAGGATTTGAGCGTCCGTGCCATCTACAACCAGATGATGCCCTATGCGGTCCCGTTCCTGGTCGGAGGTCTGGTAGTGAGCACGGTTGCGGCAGTCGTGAGTTATCCGATTGCCTACTGGCTCATCGTGCGCTACCGAGCACGCCGCGCGAGTCTCGACAGGCCTCAGGAGCAATTGCCCCCTCCCACCACTGTGCGCTAAACTAGCCTTGGATACCGGTCATCACGCAGCCGATCGATGTCGCCACGCAGAGGCACACAGCCGCAAGGCGAGACTCCCCCATGCGGACCACGCTCCTGACTCCCGATCAACATTATGACGGATCGGCGCTGATCGCCGACCCCATTCACGAATACATCACCTTCACGGTTCCGTTTACCACTCCGGAGCCGGGGGAGCGGACCGAAAAAGACCTGATCGACTCCCCGTGGGTTCAACGGCTCCGCTCGATCTATCAATTGCAAAGCGCCCGGTGGGTCTATCCCTCCGCGGAACATAGCCGCTTCCAACATTCCCTGGGTGTCATGCACGTGGCCGGCCGGTTCGCGCGCCATCTCTATCCCTCGCTGGCTCGGGTGGTGCCGGACCTGCCCTCGCAGAACTATGTCGAAGAGCTGCTCCGCATCACCGCCCTGGTTCACGATATCGGACACGGGCCGTTTTGCCACTTCTTCGATGAGAATTTTCTGGAAGACTTCGGCCTCACGCATGAGCGCATCGGCCAGGTCATTATCCGGGAACATCTCGGCGAGATGATCAAGAAGATTCGCCGCAGTCCCCATGGCCCGTTTCCGCCCGGCGAGCAGTTGGACCCGGATCACATGGCCTTCTTGATCCTGAAGGATCCGGCCAAAGACAGCGCGCGCTATCCCAAGTGGCTCGCCTTCTTGCAGCCGGTGATCGGCGGCATCTATACGGCGGACAATCTCGACTACGTGCTGCGCGACTCCTATATGTGCGGCGTCGCGGTCGGGCCTGTCGACCTGTCCCGGTTGATCCACTACACGCTGATCACCCCCAAAGGGCTCACGATCCACCGGACCGGCCTGCCGGCGCTCCAGATGTTCCTCAATACGCGGCTGTACCTGTACCAGAACGTCTATTATCACCGGACCACGCGCGCCATCGACATTCACCTGCGGGAAATCTTCCACGACACCATGGCCTTTGTGTTTCCCAAGAATCCGGTGAAGGCGATGGACGCCTACCTCTCGCTGACGGATTGGTCGTTGATCGAGACGGTGCGCCAGTGGCCGACCTCGCGGAGCCGGAAGAAGCGCGCGCTCGGGATGGAGTGGAAGCACATTCTCGGGCGGGATGTGAAGTGGAAGATGGCCTACAATGCCATGCTGCCGACGCGAGGGGACGAGCGCGGGCGGGTCTATATGGATCGGGACACGCTGACGGCGCGCATTCGTGCGGAACTCCCCGCCCATCTGAAGAAGATCGAATTCTGTGTCGATCTCGCCAATCAGGATCCCCGCCCGGTCAACCTCTTGAATATGGGGGAGTTCCAAATCTATGTCTACGATCCGGCCACCCAGTCCGTCTCGAAAGAGGCGCTCAAAGAGTTTTTCGATTACCTCCCCGCTCGGATCGTGCAGCTTCGTATCTTCGCCAAAGATCACAGCGCCGACGCGGAGTTGGCCAAGGTCACCGAGGGAGTGCTGACCTCCGAAGGCCACAGCGTCAAGACCAACGTCTGACCCCCCCGCCGTCCCCCACTCTCAAGACCGGCCCCCAACCGTCCGATGAAGGAGCAGGACCACCCCGGGACCCTCCGTCATGCTCGTGACTGCGCCAGGATCCAAACTTCGTATCCTGAACGAGCCCCTCTATCAGTTGCTCCGCGACGGTAAGGTCGCTGAGTTCAACGCGCGGAAGCCCGCCGGGGCGAAGTTGGATTTCACGAACGCGGATTTCCGGAATCTTGAACTGCGTGGACTTGACGCGCGGGGGATTGATTTCAGTGGATCCTACTTCCGGCAGGCCGATCTTCGTGGCGTGGATTTCCGAGACAGCCGGCTGGAGGGCGCCAGCCTGAACGGCGCCAAAGTCTCCGGGGCCTACTTTCCCTCCGAACTCTCACCCGAAGAAATCTCGCTCTCGCTGCAACAAGGTACCCGCATGCGGTATCGGCGGTAGCAGGCGGGTCGTTCTTTTGTTCCGCCTCGCAGATCGCCTCGCCTCTCTCGACCCTCGGCACCTCCGCCACGCCGTGGAAGGGCGCCCAGCCCTGAACTGCCAACACGGCGGGGCGTCCCATCCCAAAGGAGAGGCACCGCTCTATTGGCTTTCATTTTGATCTGCCACCTAAACCAGCCTACAATGGCGCGGCCGAAGAATTATCCTTCAGCGACAGCCGATTCGAACGAGCGAAACACCAAGCAATGCCCAGAATCTTCGACAACATCGAGCAATCCCTCCTGCCGGCGCTTCGGCAGACGTTACAGCTCTCACAGCGTGCAGACTTCTGCGTCGGGTACTTCAATCTTCGTGGCTGGAAAGCAATTGATTCATTCATCGAAGCATGGCCGGGTAACGCTGATAACCAGTGCCGGCTGCTTGTCGGGATGCAGCGACTGCCGCAGGAGGAGTTACGTCAGATATACAGTCTCATGCGTCGGGAAGACACGATGGACCAAAATATGGCGGTCCGTCTCAAGCGCAAACTTGCGGAGGAGTTCCGTGACCAGTTGACGCTTGGCGCACCCACAGCCGAGGACGAAGCTGGTTTGAGGCGATTGGCTGCGCAACTCAAAGCCGGCAAGCTCGTCGTGAAGCTGTTTCTCAAGCACACTCTTCACGCGAAGCTGTACCTCTGCTTTCGTCGCGATTCCGATAACCCGCGCACGGCCTATCTCGGCAGCAGCAACCT
>JACRLS010000067.1:0-2313 GCA_016235225.1 Nitrospirota bacterium
ACCGGGCTGGCCGCCCCGTTCGAGCGGCAGGCGCTGATCAAGCTCCGGCTCGTGTCCGGCGACCGCACACTCGGAACCCAGGTCGAAGCGCACCGGGATGCCTTCGTGTATAGCGGTGAACCATGGGATCTTTCCACGGCCCTCCAGCTGCGTGGTCAACAGGTCAAGGAGCTCGTCGAACCGGGACAGGTGAATGTGAAGTACAGCCGGGGAGGACTGATCGACGTGGAGTACGCGGTCCAATATCTCCAGATCATGCACGGCCACCGGTTCCCGGGACTCAGGACCCCGAATACCCTGGCCGCCCTGTCGGCCCTGGAGGAAACCCGACTGCTTCCCGCCGATGAAGCGGCGGCACTCCGGCAGGCCTATCTCTTCTTACGGAGCGTGATCGACGCCCTCCGCATCGTGCGGGGCCATGCCAAGGACCTGGTCCTGCCGTCCGAGGACTCCGACGCGTTCATTTTTCTCGCCCGCCGGCTGGGCTATGCGGCAGTCCACTGGAAAGACGCCGCCCGCAAATTTCAGGCCGATATCACCTGGCACATGCAGTGGACCAAGCAGTTGTTCGACGGGAAGTTCGGGCATGGGACGCAGCTCTCCTGACGCATTCCCCACCTTCGCCCTGCTTGATCGACCCGCCGGAAACACAACATCCTCAAATAAGGCAGGACCAAGACCCGTATGGCTGTACCTGCCGGCCTCGGCCGTCTTACAGACCGCCGCCTGAGGCGGGACCCTGGGATTACACTCACGCCCGAGACAGGCCTGATGTGCCCGTATTTAGGCACCATCTCGTCCCGGCGATGCCTCATGGCTCAGCTTCCGCCTCGCTTCCCTTGCATCTCCTTGTCATAGAACTCCAGCATTTGGGCGATCTCTTCCTTGCTCATCCCTTGGTCGATCCACCGATGGGTTTCCTGGGACAGGAGTTCCTTCGCGACTTCAGGCGAGAGCTTTCGTACCATCGGCAGAAATTTGGTATAGAAATGCTTGGCCACTTCGTAGAAGCCCTGCCAGTGGACAAAGTCCGGAGCCATCTTGGAAAGACCATGGCGGGCCCGCCGGCCCTCGTGATGCCAGAGCTCGTAGAAAACCCAATCGATCTCTTCATCGAAGGGCGTCGGGGTAATCTTGCCCATTGGCCGGCTTGCCGAACTTTTCGTTATAGAGAGTGACCCCGCTATCCAGTTGCGTGAAGAACCGCTCGACGATCTCGCCGCTGTGACAGGAAGAGCATACCTGCGTCATGGCCTTACGCCGGGTTTCGTAGTTTTCGAGCCTGGTGGAGATCACCGGCCGCAATGTCCAACTGATACGATCTCCGACATCGTGCGTCACCTCCTGCGATCCCGTCGCGCTCATGTGACAGGTGGCGCAGGTCGGGAACAGGTAATCCTTCCCCGGCAGCCACTTTTCTTTTGGATGGTTGAGCTTCATCTTCTCTTTGTTGGCTGTAAACATGACCCCGTGTTTGCTTTCGTAATAGGCCTCGATCTGGGGATGATCCGGCCCCATGTGGCATCGACCGCAGCTCTCGGGTTGGCGCGCCTGAGCAACGGAAAAACTGTGCCGCGCGTGGCAAGCCGAACAGGTCCCCTTTGAACCATCGGGATTCACCCGACCGATTCCCGAATTCGGCCACGTCGCCGGATGGAGCTTGCCTTTTTCCATGACCTTGACGACGCTCCCGTGACAGCCCGCACAACCGGTCGTCCCAACCTCAGGGCCTTCGACCACGTTGCCCAGGAAATTGTCCAGCGAGCCGATAAACTGCGCGGCTTTCGCATGATGCGATTTCGCAAATTCCTGAGCTTCCTTCTCGTGACAGCGCATACAATCCTTGGGGGTCACGAGGGTGGACACCAGCGTCCCCTCATGCTCGTAGGCATCCGCATCGCCCCTCTCTGCCTTATGGCATTCGACGCAACCGATTCCCTTGGGTGCATGAGCGCTGAGCTTCCAGTCGTTGATACCGCCGATGGCCACATCCTTGGCCACATGGCAGTCGATACAGCGCTTGTTCTCCGCAGAGACGAACGGCCGAAGCCCCCCGCCCCTCCGCTCCTCCACCTGGACATACCCGACGGCAGTCAATGCGAGGAATAGCACAAGGCAGAGACCGCCGATCATGTACCGAGTGAAATTGCTCTTCCCGTTCTGCGGATGGCCGCCCGGTGTTGACGGCTCTCCTCTTGTTTCTTCCACGGCTTCCTCCATTACATCCGTGCATCCAGGACCATAAGGACCACGACCGCCACGACGACCACGGACCCAACGACCGCATTGACGACCGTCATGGGCCATCCCCTT
>JACRLS010000067.1:2358-5191 GCA_016235225.1 Nitrospirota bacterium
CAAACGGGTACACGACGAACAGCCCGGCCCCTGCCAAAAGACTCCACACGGCAACGGGGCCCGGCAGCAGCGATATCCACATATAGGGTGCCGAGAAATACCACGGCGGCGAGACATCGGAGGCCACTTCCTGCGGATTGGCAGGCAGACCGAGAGTTGGGGGGAAGATCATCACCAAGTCCACAATCAACAGTAACAATCCCACGGCAATAGCGCCCATTTTCAAGGTGTGCTCCGGATAGAAGGGATGAAGCCCTCGACTGCCTTCGACATCGGCAAAGCCCATGATCCGAACGATCAGCACGTGTCCGCCCACGAGAGCAACGAGGAGCACCGGCAACAGCTTTGTGTGCAAATCGTAGAGACGGAGGAGCGTGCCCCCTGAGACTTCCTCTCCGCCCCTCAGCAGATACAACAGCGGAGTCCCCACTATGGGAAGTGTGCCCAGCATGTTCGTCGCAACGGTCATGCCCCAATACGACACGTTGTCATAGACCAGGGAATAGCCGGTGAATCCCATCGCCAAAGTCACGAAGAGCACGACTGATCCGCTGACCCACTTCAGCTCTCCGGGAGTGCGGTACGCCCTGGTCAGAAAGACGCGGATCACATGGAAGAACAAGAAGAGGATCATCAGATCAACGGACAGCTTGTGGAGGCCACGAATAAACCATCCCAAGTACACTTCATGCGTGATCTGCTCGACGCTCTCATAGGCCTGTTCCGGCGACGGCACGTAATAAAACGTCAACTGAAGACCCGTCACGACCAACAGCCCGAACAGGGTCAAGGGAATTGCGCCCAGAGTGTATGGCCACCACTCCAGGTGTTCCGGTAAGTCCTTCTGGATGTAATCAACCCAGGTCTTGCTCGCCGGAGCCTGAGTCGGGGATTCCACCGCCGATGTGTCGTGGAGCGCCATGGCCTCGCTATCCCACCTCGCCCTGAATGCTGACGTACAACTGCCCACCACGCTGGATGATATCGAAGCGATCCAAGGGACGCGGAGGAGGCCCCGCAATGTTTCGACCTGCCTGGTCATACACTCCCTGATGGCACGGACAAAGGAATTGCTTTTGATCCTTGCTCCAGGACACAAGGCACCCGAGATCCGTGCATCGCCGGGAAAACGCCACGACGCCGGTGTCTGTTTTCAGTACGAGTATTTTGTGGCCACCGAGGTCCATCGGCACAGCCTCTCCCATCGGGATCCGCGTTTCGGCCCCGATCAGGACCGCTTCGTACCGCTTGGGTTTCTGACTGGGAATCAGAAACTGTCCGAAGCGTAGCGCCAAGGTTCCAAGCCCAAACAGCGCTCCGAACCACATCACAGCCTGGCTGAGAAATCGGCGCCGCCCGACGTCATCGTGAATGATTGCCATAGTTCCCTCAAAATTGACGATTGGCTCATTAAGTCATTGATTCAATGGTCCAATTCTTCACGAATACCCCTTCTCCCCATGCTGCGAGAGATCCAACCCCATGACTTCGGCTTCTTCGACGACACGTGGCGCCAACACCAACCGGATCGCCCTCACAAGCAGGAACGTCGCCGCTCCGGCAAAGAGCGTGACCGACATCACGGCGGCCGTCTGTGCGAATAATTGATAGGGGTAGCCGTAGAACAGTCCGTCGCTCCCTTCCGGATTCGCCGCTGTCGAGGCAAAGAGGCCCGTCGCAATCATCCCCCATGCGCCCCCGACGCCGTGCATTCCGAAGACGTCCAGCGAGTCGTCATAGCCCAGAATGAGTTTGACGTAGTTGACGACCATATAGCAGAGCCCGGCGGCACCGATCCCGATGACCACCGCCGAGAGTGGGCCGACATAGCCTGCCGCCGGGGCGATTGCGACCAGCCCCGCGACAGCCCCGCTCACAGTTCCCAGCGCCGTCGGCTTGTCCCGCTGAATCCACTCGGCCGTCATCCAGGTCAGAGCCGCCGCCGCCGCCGCCATCTGAATGGCCACGAAGGATCCCGTGACCGTCGTCATGGGTGAGGATACCGGGCCGGCTGCAAACCCAATCCACCCCACCCACATGAAGGCAGCGCCGCAGATCGACAGGGGGAGTTGGTTCGGTTTCATGTCTGTTCTTCCGTATCCCTTTCGCGGTCCGATCATGATGGCTGCGACCAACGCGCTGACGCCTGCGCTGAGATGGATCACCGCTCCACCCGCATAATCGAGGCTCCCGAGATTCGTCAGCCACCCGCCACCCCATAACCAGTGGGAGATCGGCACGTACACGAGCCCCAGCCACCCCATCCCGAATATCAGAAAAAACAGGAACCGGATGCGCTCGACCAGCGCTCCGGAGAGCAGCCCCAGTGCCAGCGCCGCCGCCATTGCGTGATACACCTGTCGCAATGGGGCGGCGTGTGTCGAAGGACCTGACATGGAACTCGACTCAATGGGGAAGATTCCCGCCACGCCAAAGATCAGCCACAGCACTGAGGCCAGCGCCAGCGCCAGAAGCGGGCACCCCATGGTATTCAGCAAGTTCTTCCTTCGGACCATCCCCCCGTAGAACAACGCCACGCCGGGGAGGGTCAGCATCACCAGCGTCGTACTGATGAGGAGCCAGAGGATCTGTTGAGCGGTGGTGTCTGCCATCGAGAAACCCTTGCTTTCCCGTCCTCACCCCATGACTCGAGACTCGGAGCGGACCTCAGGTCCGGTGATACCCACTCCCTCTCTCAGCGAGACGAGATACGCGCAATGATCAGTCTTCCTGATCAGCACGACACCGGACCGACTGAGCCGATCCACTGCGAGCAACACCTGCGACCACTTCATGTCTTTCGACAGGCCCGCCAGTTGCTCAATCGTCGGAG
>JACRLS010000129.1 GCA_016235225.1 Nitrospirota bacterium
GGCATCCCGCAGGTCTTCCAGCAGATGCTGTAAATCGACGCGTGTTTCGCCCATCTAGTCCCCGACAAGCCTAGAACATTGAGACCTACCGTCGCACCCTAGCGCCCGCCCTGGTACGTGTCAAATCAGAGAAAGCTGGACAAGGTAAATTCTCCTCGATATAAGCGAGGCATGCGCCGGCACTTAAGACCACCGATCCATCTTACCCTCCTCCTTACCCTCATCCTTACCCTCATCACACTGGGCGCCTGCTGTGTCTTCCTCACGGACACTGTCTGGGGGGAGGAATTGAGGAACCCGTTCGGGGTGATGCTCGACGGGAGTGGAGTGGACACTCCGACACGAATTGTGGCAGCGCGTGAATTGGGCGTGACCTATTTCAGACCGGGGGACATCAGCCTCGAAGACTGGAACGGAAAACATGGCGAGACCGAGGTCTTCCTGAATGCCGGATTCAAGGTCATGATGACCGTTCGGAACAACGGAAAGACAGGACCTCCGTCCAGACCCACGTCGCCTCCCAAGGATCTCGACGCCTACAAGAAGAAGCTGGGCGAGGTGCTCGACACCTACCGACCGGAGCTCCTCGTGGTCGAAAACGAAGAAAACTCCGGGCTGTACTACCTCGGCACCCCCAAGCAATACGGGACAGAATTGAAAGCCGCTTGTGAGGTCGCGCACAGCAAAGGTATCGCGTGCACGAACGGCGGGATGGCGAGCAGCCTGGTCGCCACCCTCGTCTGGAGCCACTATCGTGGCCGACGAGAAGCCGCGAGGGCCGAGGATTTTCTGCGACGCTCGTCGAACCGGTCTCAGCAAAAGATGCTCCGTACCATCGAGGGCCAGCACCGCGTCGGCGAGGCGATCACGAAGGGGAAAGCCCTGCTCGCCGAGTACAAGGCAGCCGGGGTGGACTATGTGAACTTCCATTGGTACATTTCGGATCCCGCCGCGCTGGGGGAAGCCGTGGCGTTCCTGAAGGCGGAAACGGGCCTCCAGCCGATTACCAATGAGATCGGCCTGCACGATGAGGATCCGGCCGCGGTCGCGGCGCTCCTGGGCAAGGCGCTGGAACTTCGTCTGCCCTATGCGCTGTGGTTCAGCCTCGATCGTCCGGATGCGAGGGCCCTGCACAACCCGGACGGCACGCTCCGAGCCACGGGGCTGGCCTTCAAGAAATTTGTGCAGGAGAAAGGGAGAGGAACCGCCGCGGGGGAATCCCCGCCGGCTCAGTAGGCGGCAGGCGGCGAGAGGGCGCGAGACGAAAACAGCGGCGAGACGGCCAGGCTATCGAAGGCCATCTGGCCATCGCCCCTGGTCACCAGCCCCACCTGGCCGGCGCCCCATTGCTTGTCCTCGACGGAGAGCCACAGCTTGCCGTCGAAGAACACTTCGAAGTACTCCTTGCTGATGATCGTGTTTCGCTGGACACGCAAGTGGTGCCAGTCCACCTTCTTCGGCGTGATAGCCGCCTCTCCCAGCTTGGTCGCTTTTCCATCCTTCAACACGAGAAACTCCAGCACATTTGCCTTCAGGTCAACAAGGACCGCGTAGCCGTTGGAGCCGTCTTTGGCGCCGACCACGACCCCACCCGTACCGGGAGACACCGGTGTGGCCCGCATCTGCACGGCCATCTCGGGGTAGTCATAGGTCACCCCATCCACCAGCAAGACATGAAAACAGTCCGATGCCCGACAGGGCGTACCCTGTTGAAGGACTAACGGAGCCGAGGGCGCTTTCTGATCCTGGATGAGGGTCCACGTGCCCGCCCCGGCCTGCCCCACGGTGACGGGAGAAAAGCCGGCCGGAGCCTCGCCTTCCTTTTGCGCATCAAAGGTCCACTTCTTGAAGTCATTCAGGAGTTCCGGCGAGTTGGTCGTGGCCAACGGGGACTGCCGGTCCCCCGCTTGCACGATGAGATCCGCCGTCAGGAGGCCGCCTGCGACGCAACCAAGGAACGCGACCAAGAGCCTGTTGATCGACGGAGATTTCATTCCAGCTACCACTTGGCCGGAGGGGCTTTCGGTTTGGGCATATCGACAATGTCCTTGAGGCGCTGATCCCGCTCTGCCCGAATCGCTTTCAACCGTCGCCACCGGCCCCAGGTCCACCATCGTAACCGTTGAGCGAACGTCACGGTCGGTGGGGGCACATTGCCGGCCGTCTGATGCTGGAACTCATACCCATTGCCCGTCTCTTTCTGCTCGAAGTAGCGACCATATTGATGGTCGTACAGGCCCTTTCCGTCTTGTGCCATCGTTACTCCAAGCTCCGCGCAAATCCGCCCTTAGACTAGCAGAAGTCCCTCCTCGGCTTCCAGCTTTCCTCTCGATGAGATAACGAGTCCAATATTTCGAGGTCGAACTGCCCAACGGTCGTTCGGTGAAATCTCTAGACACTCAGACGTTCCAACTTTCAGACGCCTGTTCCGCCATGCTACCCTGCCGATTCATGGATGCGCGCCCCGATATGCCCCGCGCTCACGCCTCGACCGGGTTGGTGCTTGCGATTGTCCTCACCTCCCCCGCTCTGGCGTCGGCCGGAAGCCAGACCACCCCTGAAGATCTGACAGGAGCGCTTCAACAGATATCCGGCGTTCGCATGCATCAGATGGTCGGCGAGCTGAGCGCACCCGCTTTCCGGGGTCGCCAATCCGGCACGGACCAAGATCTACAGTCTGCGCGGTACGTTGCCGAGCAATTTCGAACGCTCAGCCTTCGTGAGGGCGGCGACACAGACCTGCCTTCCACCACGAGCCCGAACCGATTCGCCATGACCGTTCCCGTCCCCGTGACCTGGATCAGCGACAGGCCTCGCCTGGTCGTCTCAACCGATAGGGATACTCTGAGAGCCCAGCATGGGACAGATTTTCTCTCCATGCTCGACTCCCCCGCCGTGAAGGTGACCGCCCCGCTGGTCTTCGTCGGTTACGGGATTTCCGATCCGGCCAGAGGATTGGACGAGTACGCGGGGATCGATGTGAGGAACCGGATCGTGATGTTTCTTCGTGGCAAGCCGGACCGCTACCCAATGCCGGTATCCCAGGCTGAGAAAGAACGGCTCGCCCGTGAACGGGGAGCCGTTGCCTATCTGACAGTGACCGGACCCGTGATCGGCGACTACGAAGCCCGGCGCGGCCTGACCGGCAAGCCCAACGGGGCCTACAGTCGAACGAACGGAGACCTTCCCCTCCCTGGAGGCTGGATCAGCACGGAACTGGGCGAGAAAATCCTGGCCGCACAGGGCCGTTCATTGCGAGACAGTCAGGACCTCCTCAATAGAGATTTGCGACCCCAGTCATATGCGATGACAGCGCAGGCCACGCTCGTCTGGGAGAGCACGCACGAGACCGGCATACTCTACAATGTCCTCGGGTTGATGCCGGGACGCGACGGCCCCGGTGAGAACACGATCGTGATCGGAGCGCACCGCGACCACCTGGGATCTCAAGGACCACTCCTCTTTCCCGGCGCCGACGACAATGCGTCCGGCACGGCGGTGATCCTGGAAGTGGCGCGGGTTCTTGCTGGATTGGGCATCACGCCGAAGCGGTCGCTGCTCTTCATCTCGTTCAGCGGAGAGGAGCAGGGATTGATCGGATCGCGGCTTTATGTGAGTCGCCCGACTCGCCCGCTCGACAAGACAACGGCCATGATCAATATCGACCATGCCGGCGTGGGGAACGGACGGCTCACGGTGGGCGTCACGGGACTGGAGAAGGAACGGGCACGGGCTGCCGGAGAAGCGGCACGCCTTGCGGACCACTTGGATCTGTTCGGATTCTTTCCCGGCGGCGATCACGTCCCGTTCAAAGAAGCGGGGGTACCCACTGTCACGGTCGTCACGTCGGGCCGCCACCCCGATTTTCATCAGCCTACCGACACGACCGACAAGGTGCAGCCTGCGCTATTGGAATCAGTAGCCCGCTACGTGCTGGCCCTCGTCTGGTCCTTGGCCTATGAATGACAGCGGACAGTGGTCGGTGGTCAGTGGTCAGTTTCCGGAACCCACCACTGAGAACTGCATACTGAAAATCCCATTTCTTGTTTCACGAGCTAGAACCGTGACGCGGTGAGCATCACATCGGAGGCATACCAGGATTTTTCAAAGCGCTCGTCGATCAGCTTTGCGTCCCCTTCCTTTCCCTGGGCCCGCAGACTCTGCGCAAGCCCGAACAAGGCCCAGCCGTTCTCCGGGTTCCGCTGCAGGTCCTCTCGATAGATAACCTCCGCCTCGGAGGGCCTCTTGGCGGCCATCAACACCGCGCCCAGCACATGGCGGACCGGCTGATGCCAGTAGGGAGGCTCCGAGTACGGCAAGGACTCTTCCAATCGCACGGCCTCCCGGAGGAATCGGACTGCATCATCGAACTTCTCCCGCTTGGCCGCCAACTCAGCCGCCACAAGACGGGCCGCGATCTCCAGTTGGGTCCGCATGATCTTCTGCTCGGGGGCCTTCGCCTTCCGAAAACTCTTCACCAACTCTTCGATGGCGCCCTGCTCGGCCTGAGCGCTCCCCAGACGACCCGTCGCGGTCATCGCGAGCCCTCGCGCATAGTGCCACAGGCCTAAAGAGTAGCGAAACTCCCGCGAAGGGGGCAACTCGGTCAGTAATTCGCTCCATCGTCCGAATCGCGCCAGCGTCAAATAGGGCGTGGGGAGATAGCCTTCGAGCGCCGGCATCTTCTTCACTGCTTCCTTGGGAACCCGATCGATCAACTCGCGCGCCGCCTGGATCGCTTCGGCACTGCGGCCCTCCATCGAGAGCGCGGCCCAGAGGAAGTGGAGATTGTGCGCGTAGTAGTCGGCCGCATAGGAACCCGTGAGGCGGCGGTGTTCGAAGTATGCGTGGTCCACCATCGCTGCATGTTCATTTCGCTCGGCCGCCTCATGGTACCGGCCGACGCGCATGTAGATATGCGCCGGCATATGGACCACATGCCCGGCGCCGGGCATGAGCGTGGGGAGTCGCTCGGCGCAGGGGACGGCCCGCTCCGGTTGCCGTGAGGCTTCGACCGCATGGATGTAATAGTGACAGGCGCCCGGGTGGTCAGGAGTTTTTTCAAGAAGGCGTTCGAGCCGCGCCACAATCTCTTCGGCCGCGCCCTTGGGTTGCCCCTCCGGCGTCCAGTAGTCCCAGGGCTGCACATTCATGAGCGCTTCCGCCGTGAGCGCGCCCACATCCGGGTCGTCAGGAAATTGCTTCGCCACGCCACGCATGGCGCCCGCATAGGCGCGATCGAGGGACACACGTGTGGCTTTGAGGCTCGGCGAATACCGCGTCGCCAGCGCCTCGATCAAGGCCCGCTCAGCCGGGCTTGCCTTCGCAGCCTTCGTGCGGGCCTTTTGACTCGCCTCATAGGCCCGTCGTTCCTGCGCCTTGTTCATCGGAGCGTTGATGTTCGGACCGAGCGCCAGTGCGATTCCCCAGTAGGACATGGCCGCATCCGGATCCTGCCGCACCGCCTCCTCAAACGAATAGATGGCCTCTTCAAAGTTAAAGGCATAGACCAGTCGAAGCCCCTGGTCGAAGTATTGCTGGGCCGGCGCGGACGTCGTGGTAATCGGATGGTGAAGGTTGCCGAGATTATCGAACAACGGAACAGTCGGCTCTTGGACGGACGCACCACACGGCACCCCAGCAAGAGCGAGGAGCAAGACCGACCCAGCCATCCAGCGAGGCATGAACAAAGTTACGGTAACACCTTCCAGCTGCCGATAGTGCGAATATCCGGCACGTTCAACACTCGCTGTCCAGCCGGCGGATGTTCCACCGCCCACCGCAAGGCCTCTATCATCTGCTGAATCGTCACGAGCCCCAGGCGCTGCGCCGACGCCTGCGTCGCCGGCATCCGTTCCAGCAGCCAATAGGCCGGCAGCAGCATGCACGGCCAATAGTGGCCGGGGCCCAGGATATACCAGGGGCGGAGGATGGTCGAAGCGAGCCCGCTCGCCCTCAGTTGGATTTCACACCACTCGCGGACGGCGATGTACGCGTGCATGACCGGAGCCGGATGCGCCACGCTGAGATAGATGAAATGGGCAACTCCTGCCTGCTTTGCCGCACGCATCGATTCGCGTGCAGACACACGATCGACATCACGAAACAGCCGGCCCTTCCAGGGCGCCGGATGCGGAATACCCACCAGTTGCACAAAGGTATCGGCGGGCGCCACACGATCCTGGAACGAATCGGCATCGAGGGGATTGCCGACGATCGCCTCACAACCCACCGGCAGCTTGTGCACAGACTCTTTTCGGACCAGTGCGCGAACCGTGTGGCCACGCCCCAATAACCGAGGGATCAACCGACTCCCGAGGTAGCCGGTCCCACCCGTCATGAAAACACGATGGGTGGCCTCTTTCTTGCCTGACTCCATGGAATGAGATTCAACCAACCAACGCTTGAAACTGCAAGATCCCTATCACGGTGCCTGCCGGTGACAACTCAGGCTGTGTGTGAAGGAGATGTGTCGCGATGAAACCAGTTACGGTAGGTCTTCCAGGAAGGTGGAGTCGATCGGCGGCAAGGGAGGGAGTTGTCGAGGAGCCGAAGGGAACACGACAGGGGAACTTCCACTTTGATTGGCGCCCTGAATCAGGCCGATGGTTTGCTGCGGCCCCAAAAGTCATCACGCCGCCGCTCCAGGCTTGCCCACCCGCAGCACGAAAACTGTACGTCTCGAATAAGTTGAAGTTGTACACATACCCTTGGATGCCCTGGTTGTCGACATACAAGTTCCCCGGACCGAAGTAGCTGAACAGGGCGCCGACGCCGCCGGACAGTCCTCGGATACCCGAGACCGCTTGGGCCCAGGCCGGAACCTCGGCGCCCAGCGCGAACAGCGCCGCAAAGACCATCACGCGCAGGGTTCGCGCGACTGCGGAAGAATCCGCTCGTTGGGAGAGTTTGGAAAATCGGCTCATCGAGTGACAGCACACAGAGAATCCGGTACTATTATGCCGCGACTCATGAATCGAAGCAAGGGAAGCGATCTTCGGATGCGCGGGATCCACGTCACATTCCGAGCCGCCCTGGCATTGGGGGGACTCCTCGCCGGGCTAATGTCCCCATCCTTGCTGTGGGCTGCGGAGCCTGCGCCGGCCGCCTCATCCCCTACCGACCGCCGCCAGGGACTGACGCTCATCGAGGCGGTGGCCCAGGCTTTGGAGAGAAATCTCGATATCTCCGTCAGCCGTCAGAATAAAGACATCCGCCTGACAGACATCATCTTTGAGCAGGCCAAGTTCGATCCGACCGTCAGCCTCAACGGGCAATACGGCCGCCAGGTTTCTCCGTTGAATCGTCCGGTGTTCGGGTTATCCGGCGCGGCGCTGTCGGATATCCAGAAGTTCGACCAGAACACCAATCAGGTCACGCTGGACATGACCCAGAATCTGGTGACCGGCGCCAACTACGACATCAACTTCGCTCCTCAGCGGACCTTCGTGGCCGGGCCGAACACTTTCTTGTTTAATCCGAGCTGGTCGTCCGGCCTGGCCGTCACCCTGACCCAACCTTTGCTAAGAAATTTCGGGGTGGAGGTCAACCGCACCTTCATTCAGATCGCCCAGAACAACGTGAAGCTGGAGGAGCAGATCCTCCGCGATCGCATCCTTACAGTCGTCGCCGCGGTCGAGCAGGCCTATTGGGAACTGGTCTTCGCCAACGAGAACCTCAAAGTCGCCCAGGCCGCCTTCAAGGCCGCTGAGGAATTACTGGCCAGCAATCGAGCCAAAGCGAGGGCCGGGGTGATGTCGATTGTGGATGTGCTCCAGGCCGAAGCGGCGGTCGCCTCCCGGGTGGAGCAGATCTTGATCGCCGAGAAGGCGATCGGCGATCAGCAGGATCAGTTCCGCAGGCTGCTCAATCCGGCTGAGGAAGAACTGCGGGCCGAAACGCGCATCGTCCCGCTCGATCCGCCGGCGAAAACCCTGGAGGCCATCAGCCTGACGGAAGCCATCGACACAGCCATTGCGCGCCGACCCGAGATTCTCCAGGCCAGCAAGAATATCGACACGAGCCAACTCAACGTGCAGTTCGCCAAGAATCAGATGTTGCCCAACCTATCGTTCCAGGG
>JACRLS010000137.1 GCA_016235225.1 Nitrospirota bacterium
CAGCTTTCACCTCAATCCCCACGCATTGTCGACCTGTTTCGATCGCGACGATGCCGACAGTCCCACTTCCAAGAAACGGATCAAGTACCAGCCCACCCTTGGGAGATCCTGCGAGAATGCAGGGACGAACGAGTGCTCGTGGAAAAACGGCAAAGTGAGCTTCCTTGCATGGTTCGGTATTGATTTGCCAGACCGTACGCTTGTTCTTGCGTCCTTTCCCATCCGCTGTAGGTTCTTTAATGGCTTCTTGATCAAAGTAGTAGTTTTCGCTTTTCGAGAACATAAACAGATACTCATGCGAAACCGTTACTCGGTCTTTGACGGACTCAGGCTGACAATTCGGCTTATGCCAGATGATGTCAGAACGAAGGTACCAGCCGTCACGCTGGAGAGACATCGCCAGCATCCAAGCCACACCGATTAAGTCCTTGGGCTTTAATCCTTCGGGCGTGTCGGGGCGATACGACATAGCCCGCCCTTGATTCTTGATATCCTTATCCCTCCAGCCGCGGCCACCAGAGGTGTATGTGTTTGCGATGTTCAGCCAAAACGTGCCATCGGCTCTCAGCACACGACGCACATCTCTAAAACAGGAAACCAAGTTCGAAATGTATTCTTCAGTCGTGTCTTCCGCGCCGATTTGGCCACGATAACCATAATCTCGCATTCCCCAATACGGCGGCGATGTCACACAACAGTGAACCGTCTCATCGGGCAGGGACGACAGCTTATCTCGGACGTCCCCGATAACTATTTGAACCGGCTCATTCTCAGAGCACCGAAGAGGCCACACCGACGAGCCATTAACATAAGGAGCGCTCATTATTTCCTCTCACCGGAGTTCGCGGCTTGGCGGTTAGATACGATGTAATGCGCTGGCTCTTCTTGCACCTTAGCTGTTAGTGTTTTAATGATGTAGGAATGAAGCGTCTGATCGGATTCGATTGCTTTATGCTTCAGAGCTTTATGCAAATTATCCTCCATCTCAAGAGGAAATGTCTTGTGGCGTTTTCGCGCACTCTTTAGTTTCATAGGTCAGGAAGCCTACCCTACTAACCCAGGTAAGTCAATGATGGTATTCAAAGCACAGAGGGCAGACGCGACGGGTCGGGCGAGCCCCGGCGCCCTCGGCGTCACCCATACAATTTCCGGAAGAGCCGATGTTATTGACACAATACCAGCAACCAATCGATTCTCTGCGTAGAATTTATCCCTCGCCTGTTTGAATCGCCGCGGCGGCTTGCATGTCTGAGACGGTCTCTGTAGGATCGCCAAGTTTTCAAGACAGCGGGTTTGTCCCTGGGCGGCACTCGATTATGACCGTGCAATGGTTCCTCGCATGATCACGCGCGTCATCCTCCTTGTGTTGGATGGTCTCGGTGTCGGGGCTGCGCCGGATGCGTCTCAGTACGGCCATCAAGGGGCCGATACGCTGGGGCATCTCTGTCAGGCCAATCCGGGTCTGCGGCTTCCCAATCTGCAAGAGCTGGGGCTGGGGCATATCGGGAGCTTTGCCGGCATTCAGCGGACCGGTCAACCGTCCGGTTGTTTTGGCCGGTTGGCTCCGCAGTCTACCGGCGTCAATTCGCTTGTCGGCCATTGGGAGCTCGCCGGTCTGGTCCGGCGTGCTCCCGGGGTCGGCACTCCCCGCGGATTACCCGAGGAAGTGATTAAATCGATTCAGGAAGGCATCGGGCGCAGTGTCGTGGGAAACAAGTCCGGCACCGAGTGCGAGATTCTCCAGGAATTGGGCGAATCGCATCTCCGCACCGGCCGGCCGATTCTTTACGTAGGGAGCGACGCGGATTGTCATCTGGCGGTGCACGAGCGGATTGCTTCTCAGGATGACCTGTATCGCATGGCGCGAACGATCCGGAAGCTCTGCAAGCCGGCTCATCAGATCTTGCGCGTGGTGGCCCATCCCTTTGCCTGAGAAGTCGGCGGCTTTGCTCCGACCGAGGGTCGCAAGGAGTTTGTGCTCGAACCGACTGGGCCCACCCTCTTGGATGTGGCCCGGCAGGCCGGTCATCCGGTGGCGGGGATCGGTCAGATCGAGGAACTGTTCGCCGGGCGAGGGATCACGCGGTCGATCCCGACGTCGGACCGTTCCGATACGATGGAGGAAACGATCCGGGTTCTGGCCGGCGTGCCGCGCGGGTTGCTCGTGGCCACCCTCGCGCGCCCCTGTGAGGGAGGAGGTCAGGCCGTGGATCACCGGGACGTGGTGGCGGGGTTGGAAGAGCTCGACCGGGGCCTACCTGATTTGCTGAATGCATTGAAGCCAGGAGATCTCCTCTGCCTGACAGCGGACTGCGGGAAAGATGCCGGCATTGCCGGGGCCGGTTGCACGCGCGAGTGGGTGCCGCTCCTGGTCTATGGCCCGAGGCTCGCGCACGGGGTCAATCTGGGTGCTCGGAAGACCCTGGCCGACGTCGGGCAGACCATCGCCGATGCGCTCGGGGCCTCTCATTTGACCTCAGGAGAGAGTTTTCTCGATGCCCTGCGGGTGGGGTGAGTTGCCGTGAGGGTAGGGGAAGTAACGAGTCGCGAGGGGGAATTTGGTGATCTGACGATCTGTCGAATGTCCCGAAATTTTTGAGCAATCAACAGATCAACAGATTCCGACAGCTTCCACTGAGGGTGAGGTGGGCATGGGCGCGGAAGAGCGATTGAAGGAGTTAGGCCTCACATTGCCGATGGCGCCCAAGCCAGTCGCCAATTATGTACCCGCCGTGCGCGTGGGCGAGCTGTTGTTCTTGAGCGGGGTGCTTCCGATGCGCGATGGGAAACTGCAGGCTCAGGGAAAACTCGGGCGTGAGCTGACGATCGAGCAGGGCTACGCAGCGGCGAAGCTCGCCACGCTGAACGCCCTGGCGAACATGAAACAGGAGCTAGGGTCGCTCGATCGGGTCACACGCGTCGTCCGCTTGGTCGGCCATGTCGCCTCGGTGGAGGGATTTGTGCAACATCCGGCGGTGATGAATGGGGCCTCTGATCTGTTGGTGGCCGTTTTCGGGGAGGCCGGCAGACATGCCCGTGTCGCATTGGGGGCGGCCGAATTGCCGATGAACGCTCCGGTTGAAATCGAAATGATCGTGCAAGTGCAGCCACAAGCGTGAGCTGTCGCCGCACCGCTGGCCGTCAGGTTGCCGGCTCTCCGACTCCCATCCTGTCGCCTTGACACGCTGATTTCACGCTTGTTAGAGTCAGCGCG
>JACRLS010000031.1:0-14186 GCA_016235225.1 Nitrospirota bacterium
CGGCTGCGGCGGCGCTCTTCGCCTCGAAGGGCTTTAAAGGCACCACGACGCGCGAGATCGCCCAACGCGCGGGGATCAGCGAGGCGCTCCTCTTCAAGCACTTCCCCACCAAGCGTGCCCTCTATGGCGCCATCCTGGCGGAGAAGGCGTCGCTCTCGGAGTTATTGGCTGCGGTCGACGAGGCCGCGCGCAAGTGTGACGATGCGCGCGTGTTCACCATGATCGCGAGCCATCGCATTCGAAAAGCGGCGGATCCCACGATGCTGCGGCTGCTCTTGTTTAGCGCCTTAGAAGGGCATGAACTCTCCGATATGTTTTTCCGCAACCAGCACTGCGTGTTTTACGACTATCTGGCAGGCTACATCGACCGGCGCACGCGAGAAGGCGCCTTTCGCCGGATCGACCCCCTGTTGGCGGCTCGAGCCTTCGTCGGCCTCGTGGTGCACCACCGCTTGCTCCACGAAATTTTCAAGGTCCCCGTCAAGGCGCGACCTGAAGACAGCGTGGCCAGTTATGTGACCCTCTTTCTGGACGGGATTAGGAGCCGTCGAACGTGACGCGTCTCTCGTGGAGCGAGTGAGAGGGCATGAATAAGATTCGGCAGCATCCCATCATCTCCTTTGCCATCCTCACCCTGGTGGTCGTCGTGGGGCTGGTCGCCTTTCGCCTCACGAGCATCGGCGCGAAAAGCGACGGCCGCAAGGCCCGTGTGATCACAGTGGGTACCGCGACCCCGATCCGCCAGGATCTGGATATTCGGCTGTCCTACACAGCCGACATCCAGCCCTATCAGCTCGTGAATGTGTTCTCCCGCGTCGACGGCCACATCGCCAAGCTCTACGTCGACAAGGGGGACTGGGTGAATGCCCACCAGTTGCTTGTGGAGGTCGACCACACCGACTACGTGCATGCGGTGAATCAAGCGCGGGCCAATCTGGCAGCCGCGAAGGCCAACGTGGCACGGCAGGAGGCCAACCTCAAGAACGCCAAATTGACCTACGACCGGATGGAGGCCCTGATCAAGGAGCAGTTCGTCTCCCAACAGGATCTCGACACGGCACAGATCAATCTCGAAGGAGCCGTCGCGCAGCTCGACTCACTGCAGGCGCAGGTGCAACAGATGGAGGTCGCCCTGGCGCAAGCGGAGACGAACCTTGCCTACTCCTACATCCGCGCGCCGTTCGGCGGCTACATCGCCGAGCGCAATCTGGACCCCGGCGCCTACGTCAATGCCTCAAGCGGCAGCACCTCGACCTTCTCCCGCGGCATTGTGAGCCTTCATCAGATCGAACCGGTCCGCATCTTAATCGAGGTGGTGGAGAAGGACGTGCCGCTGGTGAAGATGGGGCAGAACGCCGAGATTCGGGCGGAAGCCTATCCCGATCGCGTCTTTGAGGGCACGGTGACGCGCATTGTGCAGGCGCTCAACCGCGCCACCCGGACCATGACGGTGGAGGTGGATCTCCCGAACAAGGACAAGGCGCTGAAGGGCGGCATGTTCGCACGCGTGGATCTCCTGGTGGGGAGTCACCCCAATGCCGTTCAGATTCCCATCGATGCGCTGACGCGCCTGGAGAACGCGCAGTACGTGTATGTCGTCAAGGATGGAAAGGCCGTCCAGGTTCCCGTTGAAGTGGGACAGCGGATGGAGAACCGGATCGAAGTGACCAAGGGGCTCGACGGCACGGAACAGGTCGTCGTCTCAGGGAAGGATCTCATCAGCAACGGCACCCCCGTCCAAGTCCGTCCCCTCGAACCCGCAAAATCGGTAAGCAGTGAGGGGTAAGGAGTAAGGTGATGATCGGCAAACCGCGAGACGAGCGAGAAAAGCTGGAAATGCGAGAATCGGCCGGACGCACGACCCCGAGTCAATGCCTCTTGTTCGTGTCCCGCCCGTCCCGCCTTTCCCGCCTTTCCCGCCTTTCGCGCAGTCGTCCTGACTCGTCACGCGTCACGCATCACGTTCCCATTCTCGCTTCTTACCGTTCACCGTTCACTGTTCACTGTTCACTTCCAAGATGTGGCTGACCCTCCTCGCGCTCCGCAATCGCATCGGCATCCTGATGCTCTCCCTGGCCATGGTGGTCCTGGGCTGGACCTCGCTCGAACGCCTCCCCGTCGATCTCTTTCCCAACATCCAGGTGCCGGTCGCCTTCGTCGGCGTCATCTATAAGGGAGCCCCGCCGCTCGATATCGAGCAGAGCGTCGTGTACCCGATCGAGAAGGCGGTGAGCTCCGCCTCGAACGTCGAACACGTGGAGTCGTTCGCCAAGCACGGCATCGGCGCCATTCAGATCTGGTTCAACTGGGGCGCCGACATCAACGTGGGCCAGATGGAAGTCATGCAGCGGGTGACACAGATTCAGAGCAGCCTGCCGCCCGGGATTCTGCAACCGTTCATCGTGAAGTTCGATGTCTCCAACATTCCCGTGGCCCTCGTCACCGTGGCCGGCGGGAACCTCGATGAACGGGCCTTGTACGACCTGGCCTACAACACCATCGCGCCGCAGATCGAGCAGATTCAGAACGTCGCAGCGGCGACGGTCGAGGGCGGGAAGATCCGGCAGATCAACATCAATCTGGATCCTGCGCTGTTGCAGGCGCGCGGGCTGTCGATTCTCGACGTGGTGAAGTCAGTCAAAGCCTCGAACTTGATCCTGCCGTCCGGCGACCTCAAGGCCGGCAATCTGGACTATAACGTCTTCACCAACAATCAGTTCAAGACTGTCGAGCCGCTCAATGATGTGATCGTCAAAGTCAACCCGCTGGGGAATCCGGTCCGGGTCCGCGATCTGGGCACGGTCACCGACTCCTCCGATATTCAAACCAATATCGTCCGCACCGATGGGCAGCGGTCCGTGTACCTCCGGGTCAACAAGCAACCGACCGCCAACACCGTCGAAGTCGTCGAGGCGCTCCGCCGCCAGTTGCCGAAGATGATCGGGATCCCTGCGGGGGTCCAGTTGGGCGTGTCGTTCGACCAGTCGGTTTACATCCGGCAATCGATTCAGAACCTTATGGAGCAGGCGCTGCACGGGTCCTTGCTCGCCGCCGCCATTATCTTATTGTTTCTCCGGAATCTCACCAGCACCCTGATCATCTCCGTGGCGATTCCGCTGTCGATTCTCGTCACGTTCATCGTCCTGTACTTCACCGGCCAGACGCTGAACGTGTTCACCTTGGGCGGCCTGGCGCTGGGTGTCGGGCGTCTGGTGGATGACTCGATCGTCGAGCTGGAAAACATTCAGCGCCATCTCAATACCGGACAGTCCCGCTGGGAGGCGATCCTCCAGGCCGCGCGCGAAGTGGCCATGCCGATCTTCGCCTCGACCGTCACCACCGTCGTGGTGTTCCTGCCGATGTTCTTCCTCGTGGGCATCGCCAAACTCCTGTTGATCCCGCTCACGCTGACCATCGCCATCTCGCTCTTCACCTCATTCTTTGTCTCTCGCACGGTCACGCCTGCGCTCTGCTACAAATTTCTGAAAGCGGAAGACGAAGCGCAGCGTACCATGCCGCCCTGGTGGCAGCGGTTCATGGGATGGAGCCGGACCCGGTATGAGCGCCTCGACGCCGGCTACGACGTCTGTTCGTCGGCGGGATCGTTGCCCTCTTTCTCTCGTCACTGAGCCTTCTACCCCTGCTCGGGAGTGAGTTCATCCCCGTGACGGATGAGAGCCAGTTCCGAATCGTCGTCCGGGCGCCGGTGGGACAACGCGTCGAAAAAACGGAACAACAAGTCAAGGAGATCGAGCGCGTCCTGCGGGAGAACATCCATCCCGATGAACTCGGAACGATTGTGTCGAGCACCGGCGTGCTGACCCAAGGCCGCTCCTCGCTCTTCAACCCCAATACGGGACCCCATACCTCGGTCGTGCAGGTGTACCTTGTCCCGCCTGATAAGCGGCGGCCGAATCTGATGCACTGGTCGCTGTTCGGCCATGAGTTCGAGTTTCCCTTCGGCCGTCGCAATCAGTTGCAAATCATGAACGAGGTACGCCCCAAAGTGGTCGGCCTGTTCGCCGGCGTCGCGATGTTTTTCGATCCCGGAGGGATCGTCAAACGCATCACGAGCTTCGGGTCCCAAAAATCCGTCGACGTCGAGATCTACGGCTACGATCTGGAGAAGGCGCGCGGCGTGATCCGGGAGGTCGAGGGCGTCATGCACCAGATCTCCGGCCTGGCGGACATCGAAGTGAGCCGCGAGGAGAACTACCCGGAGCTGGATATTACCGTCGATCGCGAAAAAGCCGCGCTCCTCGGCATCAGCGAGACCGACGTAGCCAACGCTGTGCTCTTTTCCTTGAACGGGAACGGGCAGACCGACCCCATCATCTTTACGGACCCCCAGAACGGCAACGAGTATTACATCAGCGCCTGGTTGGCCGAGGAGCACCGGCAGGACCTTTCCGCCCTCGACAAGATCCTCCTGACCAATCGCCAGGGAGAACCGGTGTTACTGAAGAACGTCGCCTCGGTGAATTTCAACGCCGGGCCCGTCAAGATCGATCGCAAGTACTTTCAGCGCATCATTCACATCACGGCCAACCCCGTGAACCGCGATCTGGGCGCCATCGCCGCCGACCTGGAGACCCGATTCGCGGATCTTCAACTGCCGCCGGGGTTCAGCATCCGGCTCGCCGGCCAGATCCAACAGCAGCGCGAAACCTTTGAGGGGCTGGTGTTTGCCACCATCCTGGCCGTCCTGCTGGTCTACATGGTGATGGCCGCACAGTTCAAGTCTCTCATTGATCCGTTCATCATCATGTTCGCCATTCCAATGGGCCTGCCGGGCGTCGTGCTGATCCTCTTCCTGACGAACACCACCATCTCGACCACGTCCTTCATGGGCGTCATCATGATGCTCGGCATCGTCGTGTCGAACGGCGTGTTGCTGGTGGACTATACGAACGTGCTGCGCAGACGAGGCGTGGCATTGCGTGAGGCGGTGGCGCGCGCGGCTCGGACGCGGCTGCGGCCCATTCTCATGACCTCGCTCGCCACGGTCGTCGGCCTGCTCCCCATGGCGCTGGGACTTGGGACCGGCGGCGAGACCAATGCGCCCCTGGCCCGTGCCGTCATCGGCGGCCTGTCGGTCTCCACCGTGCTGACGCTGTTTCTCGTCCCGACGTTGTACCTGGCGTTGGAAGAGCGATTCCCCCGCAGAGAAGACGCCGACCGCCCGGTGGAAGACTCGGGTGAGGGGGTGAGCCCGAATGTGTCATGAAGGTTTCGGTCTGAGAGTCGGGAAGATCGACTTCAGTTGAAGCGCCAGTCCCATGTCACCGGCCACCTGCACCCGTCCGGACAGTGCGGCAGTGACGCCGTTCAATTGACCGTTCATCACTAACAGACAGTCTTCGGCCGTCATCGACAGGGTGACATCGGGAGTGGGATGGACCCCTTCGCGGATGGCGCAGGCCCGATCCTGAACCATGAGGTGGTACTCGCCGCCCTGGTCACCCACCAGCACAAACTGGTAGATCGCCGAGCTGGGGTCGCATGGCCCGCAGTGTAGAGGAGCGGCGACGGGCCCGTCAAAAGCTCAAAGCCGGGGCGCTACCTCGTCCATTGACAATCAGGAAATCACTCAGCCACAATCCGGCCATGTCGGTCCCACCTCCAACGCCACAGACTCCAGCCACTGATCCGCTGGCCACGGTTCCCGAACGACTCTGCACCTGGTGCAAAGTGCCCATGCGAAAAAGGCTGGTCGGTGGCGGCGCCTATATTCACTACACCTGCCCCACGTGTGTGTTCCAGCACGCCACCAAGGTTCCATCTCCATAAGAACGCACCAACGAGTTTCAACGATCTACACCTGCGAGCCTTCTCTTTGGGGCTCATCTTTTTCTTCATTCCTAGCGTGGGGTGGTTGGGGGATTCCTACTGCGGCCGTCAATTGATTCTCCTCTCCACTCCTATCCCGAAGTTCCCCCGGAGTCCAGGCGTAAGCGATTGATTTCCCTTGCGGACGAGGAAAAGAACGCGCTGTCTACTGGGAACACGTGACGCTCAAGAGGTCGAACGCGCGTTTCTGATTGGGAGTCGGCCTGGTGACGAGGTCGAAGGGAGCGGCGCCAAGCGCGCGGGGTTGCACGCGATTTTTTACGACGGTAGCCAGGTCCCGGAGTAGCGTCGTGAAGCTATGGAGGGAGTCACCGTTGGAAGTTCTCTTGGTGGCAGCCTTTGCTTCGGCGCGTGACGAACGCTGCGCCGGCGCCACGACAGAAGCGCGTCGGGCCTCTCCCGCAGGCTTGTCGTCATCGTCGAAGAGGATCGGCGCCAGCGCGCGCCGCATGTGCCACTCGAGGTAGTAGCTGAGCATGCAGAGCAGGACGTGGGCACGCACGCGTGCAGCCTTGCGATGGTGGATCGGGCGGATGTGCAGATCGACGGTCTTGAGGCTTCGGAACGCGCGTGCGACGTGGGCCAGGCGTTTGTAGGAGTGGACGACTTGCTCGGGAGTCAGGCGCTCGGAGCCGACTGTCGTGCGGATGACGTAGAGGCCGTCGAGGGACGTCTCGGCACGAATGGCTTCTTGGTCGCGCTCGTGGTGAAACCCGTCGTCGGTGATCGTCAGCTTGAAGTGCTTGGCCATCTTGAAACGGCCCATCACCTTTCCGACGCGCAGACCGATCTGCGCTTGGCCCCGTAACGGGCGCGTGGCTCGGGCGACGGCCTTGGCGACGACGTCGAGGTGTCGCTCGGTCGCCGCGAGCAACTCGCTCCGCTTGCGACCGCGCTCCTTGGCCAAGAGCGGATTTTTGCAGACGACGAGGCGTTCGCCTGGATACGCAGGGGCGCTGATCTCGGCCAAATCCCGCTCGTCGAAGAAGGAGAGCTGGAGTGATTCCGCTTCAACCAGGGCGGCGATCGCGGGCGCCCGCAGCGCGGTGATCCAGTCGAGCCCTTCGACGGTAGAAAGATCCTCGCGGATACGGGCATCGGTGATCAGGCCTCGGTCACCGACGAGAATGACGCGCTTGAGACCGAAGCGCGGTTGCAGCGTACGCACCTGCGAGGCCACGGTCTTGGGGTCGCCGGTGTTGCCGTCGAAGACCTCCACGGCGACGGGGCATCCCTCGCCATTGGTCAGAAGGCCGATGACGATCTGCAGCGTGTCCTTCTTGCCGTCACGCGAGTGGCCAAGCTTGGCGAGCGGGCACGTATGTCCCTCGAAGTACGTCGAGGTGACGTCGTATAGGACCAACGCCCCGTCTTCGAGGTGGCGCTTCGCCAACGCATCCTCGATGGCGCCTTGGCGCTCGAGCAACCAATCCATCGCCGCGTAGCACTCGTCTTCATCCGCGTCGTCGACTCCGAGAAGCTCGCCCAGCGTGCTCTCGGCTGTTTCGGCCGAGAGACCGCGCGTGACAGCCAGTTTCGAGCCCGGCGAGAGCAGCCGCGCGACGATCATGGCAACGCACAGGTCGCGCGCTCGAGACCGCGAGCGGGCAACGAGCTGGTCAAGCTTCAGTCGTGTCAGCGTGCCGAGCACCGCGGATACGTGGCCGTGGGGGCGTGAGCGCACGATCTCGAAGGCGCTCTCGATGTCGCCCACCACGCTCTGGCCCTTGAGCACGGCACCCAGTGCCTCCACGCGCTGGGGCTCCCAATCGGAGAGATTGGCGAGCGTGCGCTTGCACACCTTCGTGCCTTCGCGCCACCCCTCGCGGAGCAGGACGGCGGGTCGGGAGCGTCGGTTGGGCACAACCTCGATATACATGGGAACTATATATCACATACCATCTTCATATACAAGGATAATAACTCTATTTACATGGGAACATAATCAAGGATGCTGAGCACGAAGAAGGCCATGATTTCGCGCCGTTGCGCGAAATCATTTCCTCAGATCACGGGGTACTTCGGCCTAGGCAGTAGCCAGGCTGCCGTTCACTGCACGCGTCCAACGAGGGTCTTCCGAGACCGCGCGTTGCGCGAGCACGGGGGATAGTCGGCTACCTCCCCCCATACCTTCTGAGGCGCGCTCTCCGGGAGCTCTGAAGAAGGTTCAGGTTGAGGCTGAGGTTAAGGGAGAACTCCTGACCATCCTACCCCTCAACCTGAGCCTCAACCTCAACCTGCCTCACACGCCCCACGCCCTTCTTCTGAGGGTGCGCGTTGCGCGAGCACGGGGAATGAGCCAGACCACCCCTCCCCCCCCTGCTGTCGTCAGCCGGGGGCCTGTCCACCCACACGAGAGCCGGAAGAGCCTGCCCGCCGACCCGCCTGCCGGAAGCCTCTGGCGGGCAGGAGCCTCGGCGCAGGCGGGTCAGCACTCGCTACCCAGCACCGGCTTCTTAGTGACTGCCGTTTCCATTTTCATAGGGTTGTAACGCGTTGAGGATCGAGCGCGTCCGCTCGAGCAGCACGGTGTTCGCAGAGGTTTCCGGCGTCTGCTTGAGGAAGGCCCGGAATTCCTGCGCCGCCTCCTTGGGCTTCGACTTGGCCATCATCGCCACACCCAGATTGTAGTGCGCCAATGACAGCGTGGGCTTGTGGCGGAGCGCTTCCTGAAACTCCGCTACGGCCTCGTCCACCTCATGGGTATCCATCAAGGCCAACCCCAGATCCAGACGGGTCTCTGCGTCCTTGGCATTCAGCGCCAGAGCGGCGCGATAGGCCTTGATCGCCTCAAGCAGGTCGCCCTTGGCGCGTAGCGCGTCGCCGAGATTGTTGTGCGTCGGCCCATAGGTCGGACGCAGTTGAAGCGATTCCCGGTAGGCTTCGATGGCGCGGTCCAAGTCGTGGTGTTCTTGGAGCGCGACGCCCAGATTGTGCAGCAGTCGCGCGTCCTTCGGCGACAGGCGCTTGGCGCTCTGGAATTCGGCCACGGCCCCCGCCAGGTCTCCCTGTTGTCTGAGTACGGCCCCCAGGTGTTCATGCGCATTTGGATCGTCGGGTCGGAGCTTGGCTAGGGCGCGGTATTCGGTGACGACTCCCTCCACATCGCCCTTGGCCTGCAGGAGACCGGCCAGGTCCTCGTGCGCCTCCGCAAGCGCCGGTTGCGCATCGATCGCGGCACGCAGCGCCGCAATGGCGCCGTCCGTGTCATGTTTGGCCGCCAAGGCCCGCCCCAGCCCGTGCTGGGCGCCGGCCGATTTAGGTTGTTGCGTCAGCGCCGCCCGGTAGGCCACGATTGCCCCCTCCACGTCGGACTTCTCCAGGAGGGACTGCCCCAATCGCACCTGACTCTGGACATCATCCGGCTTCAGCCGCACCGCTTCCCGATAGGCCGCGATGGCACCATCCAGATCGCCCTTGATCCGAAGCGCCGAGCCCAGTCGTGTCTGAGAGACCGGGTCCTCCGGATGCAGTTTCAAGGCGGTGCGATACGCGGCGATCGCGCCCGCCACATCGCCTTTCGTGTCCAATGCCTTTGCCAGTGCGAGATGGGCCGCCGCGAGCGTCGGCTGGTGGTGCAAGGCCGCGCGGTACTCCGCGATCGCGCCGTCTGGGTCATTCGTCGCCATCAAGGCTGCCCCGAGATTGTAGTGGGCTTCGGCAAACTCCGGCTTGAGCTTCAGCGCCGTCCGATAAGCGGCGATGGCGCCGTGGTAGTCATGTTGTTCGTGCAGGGCAAGCCCCAACTGATGCGCGAGCGCAGGATCGTCTCCCTTGAGTTTCACAGCCGACCGGAGAGCCGTCACGGCTCCCGCCAGATCGCCCTTCTCGCGCAGCGCGGCGGCCAACGCGGCCTGGACTTGGGGATCATTCGCTTGAGCGGCAATCCCCGTGCGTAACTCGGCGACGGCGCCGTCATGGTCCCGAGCGCTCGCCAAGGCCAGACCGAGATTGTAATGGGCCACCGTCAAGTCCGAGCGCAGTTTCAGGGCATCCCGATAGGCGGCGATGGCGCCGTTGAGATCCCCCATACCATGCAGCCGGACCCCCCGGTTGTAGTGACTGACGGCAAGATCTGTGGCAGCGGACGGCGCCTTGTCGGCCGGGGTGTCGGCCGCATGAATCGCCCCGACCCCCAGAAGAAGGACCAGGCCTCCCATCATCCCGACGAATCTCACGCCGACACGCCATCGTCCACATCGCATGGATGACTCCTCCTCTGCCTCAACTCGCCTGGATTCAGCCTACCGTTTGAACAGGGGATTGTCTAGCAAAGGCGGCTTCGCTGACGTTATTCGTCGCTCGTCGCTCGTTACTCGCAACGCGAACCAGATTCAACTCTGACCAGGTGAACTGCGAACGACGCTTCACGAATAACGAGGAACGCGTGTTAGTAGGTGATCGTCTCGATCACGGGCGGGGATGAGGGCGGCGGCTCCACCGAAAACCGGATGTGGCCGAGCACACGGCCATCCTCGGTTTCCACATCGACGCGCCAGTTTCCCGGCACGAGCCGCGACTTGACGGAATACCCGCGATAGCCGCCGTCCCGCCCACCGGTAATCGTCAGCCCGATCCGATCGGTGGTCGTCAGGCGCGCACCGCCGGAAGCCTGGTGATACCAGCGGTGATAGATGGTGGTCTTCAAATCGACCGGCGCGAAGACGGCCGTGAAACAAAACGCGGGGCCGTCGCCGTGAAACCGATCGTCTCCCTGCTTCCAGAAGTGGTACCAGGGGCCGCGCTCGAAACTCAACTGAAACCCCTCCGCCCCTCTCGTGGCTGCGTGATAGACCCCGCCGAACTTCATGGAGAGGGGAACCGGCGGAATCCAATTGAGGAGGTAGAACCCGATCAACGTCACGACGGCAAGAACCCCGGGGAGTCCCATGCGCACCTCGTCACTGCGCCACCAGGGCTGTGCCGTCGTCGGCTCAGAGCCCGATGATGAGGACCGGAGCATGACCCGCACCACGCTCATGGCGATCAACAGCGTCAGCGCCGCGCCCAGCAAAAAGATCCAGACATTCATCAACCCGGTGACGACCGGCAGCGCGAAGGTCAGGAAGCTGAAGACGACCACGGTATAGAGCCCGATCAGCAGCGGGCCGTTGGACAATCGGTCTCGCAGGAATTCATTCGCGATCAGCAGCGCCACGAGGAAGCCGAAGAAGAGGCCGGTCCCACTCCACGAGGCGCTCTGCGAGTAGAAGATTGCGTAGGCGCTGAACAGACTCCCGAACAGAAACTGAATGCCCCAGGGAAGATACGGCTGGACGCGGCCGACATGAAACAGTCGGCTCACGGCGGGAACGCCCGCTGCCGGGTCGTCCAGCGTTTGAGCGGAGCGGCGACTCAGGATGATGCCCCCGCCCAGCAGCAGAAGATAGGCCAGGATGATGAGATTATCCGACAACCGATCGATCCGTGTGAGGGTGAGGCTATCCCACGTCACCCCGGCGAAAAAACACAACAGGGGCATGACGGGCTTGGTCAACGCGCGACGAAGCTGTTGAACGAAGGCCTCCACTGGAAGCAATCAGGGGAACGGAGGGAGCGGCGCATAGACCACCGGGAAACCGAGCAGCCCCTCCAGCCAACCGGCCATCTGCTCTTCAGCGAGCGGTGCGCGATTGAGCCGCACTTCAAGTTGGAAGGCCCCGTCCGCGCCCACGAGACCCACGATGGCGGAGGCGTCTTCGCTGTCTGGGAGCAACGCAGAGGTTTGGAACTCACACAGGGTCGTGTACAGACGGCCCGCCGCCGCGATGGCGGTCAGCACTTCGGGGATGTCATCTAATGGGCAGTGGACAGAACATCGGTATCCGCAGCGGGCCCCTGGCTCGACGGAGGCAAATTCCTCCAAGGCCTCATCCGAGAATCCGGTCAGATACGCCCGCACGCTCGCCGGTTCCGCACCCCACGTGGCCGCCAGGCGACTCGCGGGAACGAGGAATTCATAGGGATCGGAGGTATTGAACTCGAATTGACAGGGGCCGAACGCATCCGGCCAGGAACAAAAGAACGGCACACTCCGCTCCAGGCTGCGCAACACCACGTGGTCTTTCTCCTCATCAATCTCCACCGGCAGGTTTAGGAAGGCCATAGCTGCCCCGAACGCCCGGCGCCGCTCCGCCAGCCAGAGGTCGCGCTGCGCGTCGCCACGAGCTTCACCGGGGGTAATGACCTCATTCGTCTGCAGACGCACGCGAATGAATCCGTGGGAGTGACGAAACCCGAGCCACAACATGCTTCGTGACTGATGGGTCTTTAAGACGTCCGCAATCAGCCAGGGATGACTCACCGAGCAATAGGTGCCGACGGCCTGGTGGCGCTGATAGACCGTCTGGTAGCCTCCGGCCAGCAAGAAGAAATCCCCGCGCCACGCGTCACGACTATGCACCAGCGTCACATCTTCAGTCGCCCAGGAATCCAGTTGGTCAAAGTCATCCGGAGAGGCCACCGTCCACTCTTCGACGTAACAGATGACGTCCTTCGACGGATCCGTCGGCGAGAGTCCTCGCGCCGCCAGCCGTTCACCGACGGCCAGCGCCTGATCAAACGTCAGCGTTGTCGGGGTCTCCCACCGCCGTTCACGCATCTTGAAAACTCCGTCACTGGTCACTCGTCATAGGTCATTGGGGTGCAGCAGAGGTCATTGGTCACTGGTCACTGGAAAGAGCAAAGATAGTAGAAGTATTGCCAATGACTGATGACCAATGACTGCTTCTGCCTCCCTGCACCGATGACCGTTGACCATTGTCTACCTGAATTCCCCCGCCGCCTCGCCACCATTGAAAGCGGTAATGGCATTGCGAGAGCGCCACCAGCAGCACCGCCGTCACGAGGACCGCCAAGACAATCCGGGTTCGGAGGGAAAGCGCGGTGGACGGACTGATGGGGGCCACGTCACGCCCGCAGAATCGACAGACCGTCGCGGCAGATTGAATCGACTCCGCGCAGAAGGGGCAAGGACGGCGACGAGGCGGCAGGAGAAAGAGCAGGAGACCCGCCAGCGGCGTCAGAATCAGGGACAGGAAGAACCAGCCGGGTCCGGATCGGCCGAACTCGCGCTTCGCCAGAATGGCGACCGCGATCGCCAGGAGCACATAGAGCGCCGCCCCGATTTCCATGCGAGGAGTGTACAGAAGGGTCTGGGGAGAGTCCATAAGCGTCGGAAAGGATGTTGCCGCAGCCCTGCCTCGTTTCGACTTTTACAAGCCGGTCACGTATACTTTCGAGGGTGCCGAGACTTCACTCAGGATCGGCCAAGACACTCGCAGAACAGGACCATGGACTCCCGTGAGATCATACAGCACATCCTCGATGCCGTACCGGATGTGGTTGCAGTGTATCAGTTCGGCTCCACCGCACGCGGGCAGGCAAGACCCGAGAGCGACGTTGATCTGGCTGTGCTGGCGAGATCTCCAATTCAATCGCAGCGGCGTTTCGAGATCGAGCAGGAACTCGCCAATCGGCTTCATCGGGATGTGGATCTCGTCGATCTGCAGGCGGCTTCAACGGTCATGCGCATGCAGGTCCTCTCAACCGGGCACTGTCTCGAGTCGAGGAACGACCTGGCGCGTCGGCTGTTTGAGATGTACGCGTATTCGGATTACGCCCGCCTCAACGAAGAGCGCCAGGAGATTCTGAAACAAATCAAAGCGCGGGGCTCGGTGTATGGCTGATGACGTCGTGTTGAACAAGGCCGCCAGCATTGAGCGCTGCCTCAATCGTATCCAAGACGAGTTCGGAGGAGAAGACAAGAACCTCTTTTACAATCAGACGAAGCAAGACGCCATTGTTCTGAACCTGCAGCGTGCCTGCGAGACAGCCATTGATCTTGCGATGTACGTCGTCAGTCAGCGAAAGCTGGGAATCCCCCAAGATAGTCGTGACGCCTTTGCACTGATGGACACCGCAGGCCTCTTGCCTCACGACCTCACGGTCAGGATGCAGCGCATGGTCGGATTTCGCAACGTCGCAGTTCACGACTACGCGCGATTGAATCTGGCCGTCGTCAAAGCCATCGTCACCGATCACCTCGACGACTTCCGCGGATTCTCCTCGGCCATCGTGCGGGCGCTCGGATGAAGCTCCCCGCAGCAGCCTACCCCGCCGAAGTAGCCACTTCGGCTACGAAGGCCGGAAGCTACGGGGTATTCGGCGAAGGAGAATAAATCACGGGCCGGTAGCGTGGACGGGGAATGGGTTTGCCTTCAGCGCGAGCGGCTTCGAGCCAGGCCTTCTTGGCAAGTTGCGCCTCTCTGAGCGCCTCCGCCGGTGTTTTACCGAAGGCGGAACAGGCTTCGAGATCCGGGATATCGGCGATGTAG
>JACRLS010000031.1:14223-15030 GCA_016235225.1 Nitrospirota bacterium
GATATCGGCGATGTAGTCCTTATCGGCATCGCCGTAGAAAATGCCAATGTGATAATCCTTCATGGCTCATCCTCTCCCCCCCCTCCATCCGCAGGTTATCCCGTTCCACAAGCTCAAGCAACTGCCGGATCTGATACTGCCGGATCTGATACGGCTTAGCTTTGCCGCCAACTTCCTGCAGATTCACCAATAATTGCTGGACGCCAGGGTGAACGAAGATGTGATGACTTCCACTGATGTGGGACAGACGAAATCCAAAGGCCTCGGCCAGTGCACAACTTCACGAAACCGAAGGTTTCTTGAACCACCGGTGGCCTTTTCGAGGAGCTTCAGTTTGTTCATGTGGAGCAACAAAAGGTGACACCGTTTCTACCGGCTCAAGTGCCGGCCCGCAATAATTTCGTTCGGGTGGGACTGGCACGCAACCAAAGAGCGACTGGTAAAAGCTCGCAAGGGCCCGCCAATCGGGGGCGATGAGATTCGTATGAACGTACCGCGCACCTTCAATCATCGAGAAGGCCCCGTGCCGACTAACGCGATTCCCCTGAGCCGCACGGTCCCCGTGGCGTCGGCTCCCATGGACTGGCTGGCCCCCTTCCTTCAGCCGTTTCCTGATCCACAGGATTCCGCGGCAATCCAATGCGGCATGCACACGAACCACATTCCCCTCCACGCTGTAGTAGATGGCAAACGGGAAGCACTTGAAAAGGCAACGGCGATGACCGTATATGACGTGATGAATTCCGGCGTACACGAGAAGGGAATCAATGTCCGAGAACAAGCAGTCCAGGAAGTAGGCCCCAAGAC
>JACRLS010000143.1 GCA_016235225.1 Nitrospirota bacterium
CCGAGTCTGATCGCTTGGGACGCCATGATCACGGTCATCAGGCTCGACCCGCAGACTTTATTGACCGTCGTGGCGCCGACCGAGTCCGGAATTCCTGCGCCGATGGAAGCCTGTCGGGCCGGGGCCTGTCCGAGACCGGCGGCGAGCACGCAACCCATGTACACCTGGTCCACCTTCTCGCCCGGAAGATTGACGCGCTTCAGGGCCTCGGCGATGGCCACGCTGCCGAGCTTCGTGGCCGGCACCCGGCTGAAGGCTCCGTTGAAGGCGCCCAGCGGGGTCCGCACGGCGCTCACGATGATGGGGTTCCGGTTCGTCTTCACAGGAGCTTCTCCCAGTCGTCTTCTTCGAGCCGGCCTTTGACCTTCGACATGAACTGATCCGCCGTGGCTCCATCAATGACTCGATGGTCGAACGACAGACTGAGGTAACACATAGGCCGGATACCGATGGCGTCGTTGAGGACGACGGGTCGCTTCTGCACGGCGCCGACCCCCAGGATGGCGATCTGCGGCTGATTGATGATGGGGGTACTGAACAGGCTTCCGAATCCGCCATGGTTGGTGATCGTGAACGTCCCGCCTTGCACTTCTTCGGGGTTGAGCCGTTTGTTCCGAGCGCGCTCGGCCAGATCACTCACTTCTTTGGCCAATTGGAGCAATCCTTTCCGGTCTGCGTGTCGGATCACGGGCACCAGGAGCCCTTCATCGAGGGCGACGGCGACCGAGACGTGAACGTCTTTTTTTAGAATGATACCTTGCTCGCCCCACGATGCATTCAGGATAGGCACCTCTTTCAGGATCCGGGCGACGGCCGCGATCACGAAGGGGAGGTACGTCAGGCCGCGGCCCTCTCGGAACTTGCTGATTCCGGAAAAGTCTGCCTCAAAAAAGGTGGCCACATGGGCTGAGGTTCGTCGACTCGAGACCATGCGCTCGGCGATGGTTTTACGCATCTGGCTGAAGGGGATCAGCTCTTCGGCAACCGAAGTGTCCGGCTGTCCTGGTCGGTTGTCCTGCTCCCGGCGCTTCGCGACCGCATCCAGCACATCCCTTTTCGTGACCCGTCCGTCCGCGCCGGATCCGGAGACCTGGGAGAGATCGACTCCGTGTTCTTTTGCGAGCTGCCGGACGGCAGGGGAATAGTGGTCGGGAGAACCTTCCTGCGGCGTCATGGGCAGGACGACCACCCCGCCCACGCGATTGATGATCCCCGGTCGGGCCGCCTCGACGTCGAGGCGGCCGAGGAGGGTCCCCACCGGGACTGTATCGCCTTCCTGAGCCAGCACCTCGACGAGAAACCCTGACGCCGGCGACGGAATCTCCAGCGAGACCTTATCGGTTTCAACTTCCATGAGAGGTTGATCCCGTTCGACTCGGCCTCCCGGCAGGATCAGCCATTTGACGATAGTTCCTTCGGCAATGCTTTCACCGAGCTGGGGCATAAGAATGTCGGTCGGCACTGGACCCTCTGAGGTTAAGGCTGAGGCCGAGGGAGTGAAGACACTCTGAGGGTCTCGCTTAACCTCAACCTAAGCCTTCTTCAGTACCAAGGGCGTGCTGAACGGCACCGGCGTGTCCGGCGCGGCGATTCTCATGATCGGCCCGTCGAGACATCCGAAGCACTCTTCGCTCAGCAGCGCGGCAATCTCCGCGCCGACTCCTCCGGTCTTGTTATCCTCATGGAGCACGATGGCTTTGCTGGTCTTCCTCACGGAGGCAAAGATCGATTCCTTGTCCAATGGGCTTAATGTGCGCAAATCAAGCACTTCCACGTCGATGCCTTCCTTTGAGAGCGTCTCTGCCGCCTCCAGCGCCACGTGGACCATGGCACCGTACGTGATGACTGAGATATCGGTCCCGGATCGCTTCACGTCCGCCTTGCCGATCGGGACAATATAGTCCTCCTTCGGCAGCACCGCTTTCAACCGTCGGTAGAGGAACTTGTGTTCAAAATAGAGGACCGGATTGGGATCACGGATCGCAGCCTTGAGCAAGCCCTTGGCGTCGTAGGGGGGTGACGGGGCGACGATCTTCAGACCGGGGGAATGAAAGAACCAGCCTTCGGGACACTCCGAATGGAACGGGCCCCCATGCACGCCGACGCCGAACGGAGCTCGAATCACCAGAGGAACCGCCGCGCCCAACCGATAGTGATTCTTTCCCGCGACCTCGGTGATCTGGTCGAAGGCGCAGGAGATGAAATCGGCAAACTGCATCTCCACGACAGGCCGGAGTCCCATCATGGCGGCGCCGATGGCGGCGCCGACGAAGCCGGATTCAGCCAGCGGGGTGTCCAGGACGCGCCACTCTCCGTATTTCTCGAGAAAGCCTTCCGTGATCTTGAAGGCTCCGCCATAGACGCCGATGTCTTCACCCATGAGGAAGACCCGCTGGTCACGGGTCATTTCTTCATCCAGGGCCTCCGAGATGGCCTGGAGGTATGTCACCTCTTTCTCCTCAGAGACCCGTGCCGCCGTCGCCGCGCTCATGATTGCACCTCATCGGGGGTGGCGAACACGCCCTCCAAGGCCTCGGGACCTTCCGGCAAAGGACTTTGTTCGGCGAATTCCACGCCGGCTTCGACCTCCTTCGTCGCGCGTTCCCGGATTTCCAGGAAGGCGGCCTTGTCGGCGTACTCGAGCTGGACCAGCATGTGCTCCGCTCTGAGGATCGGATCTTTTGGTTTCCAGGCTTCGAGCAACTCGCGGGGGACGTACTTCGCCGCGTCATGCTCGGAATGCCCGTGCATGCGCATGGTCTTGCACTCGATAAAGGTCGGGCCTTCACCGTTTCTTGCCCGGCGGATGGCTCGCTGGGCGGCTAAGTAGACGGCAGCGACGTCGTTGCCGTCCACGATCTCGCTGGGCATGCCGTAGGCTTTGGCGCGATCCGCCACGTCGCGAATGGCCATCTGGAGTGAGAGCGGGGTGGAATAGGCATACGTCGCCGGTGTTCGTCACCACCACCCGAGATTCCGCGCGTATCTTGAAGGAGAGGGCGGCGCCGGCGGCGACCGGAAGATTGTCCGCCAAGTGGCTCACAAAGGCGAAGACTCCCCGCTTGAGATCTCCGATATGGACGTTTCCGTCTTTTCCTTTGGTCGGGCCCGTCCGCTTGCCGAGATACTGGGCGATCACTTCGCCGGGCGTAATGCCGCGTACCAGGAAGGCGCCCATGTCACGGTGATAAGGGGCTATGACATCGTCGCGCTCCAAGGCCGAGGCGTATCCGACGGAAATCGCCTCCATGCCGTAGCTGGTGTAGACCCCTCCCATGATCCGTCCTTGACGATACAGGGCGGTAATGCGGTCTTCAAGGGTGCGGGTGAGCAGGAGGTAGTAGTACATCTGAAGGAAATCGGATCGTTTGATGTCGCGCGCAGCAACAAACACGTCCATAATGACCTCCTGAACTCTTCGATAGCCAGTACGCCGTCTCGCTCCTTTGGCGGCCGGTGTGGGATCGACGCCGTGCTCATAATTCCGGAATGCGTTGCCATCCGATCAGCGGCACTGTGCCGTCACGGCACATCGGACAGTTCTTCTGCTCCCACTGCGGCATGTCGAGGTCCGCCGTATAGTAGAATGGAAATCGCGCGGTGAGCGAGCCCATCAGCGGAAACTGTCCGCTGTCCCGGCGCGCGAAGACCATCATGCCGGCCAGCAGCCCGCCTGTGTCGGTGACAACTTTCCCAAGTTTGCTCACGCAATTGCCGCGGGTCGTCACGTCGTTCAAGACGACGAATCGTTCGCCGGACCGGATGAGCCCGCCCATAATCTGTGTGCCGATGCGGCCGGAGATGTGTTCATAGGGGGTGACCACCAGGCGCATCGGCATGGCGTCGCGGAGAATGTCCACGACCCGTTCCGCAAGGAGGTGCGCGGCGGAGGCGGTGACGACCAGTCCGTGGATCGGTTCGTCGTGATAGGTCTGGCGGAGCCAATCCGCCATGTCACGCGCAATCAGAGTCATGAGCTGGGGAATCTGCGCGATCGACTCGAATCGCAGGTAGGTCGCCGTGTGATGACCGGAGACCATCTCGACGTGCGTCTCGAAATAGACCGCTTGGGCAAGCCGGAGGAGGCGGTGCACGTCCCAGTCGGACAGTTTCGACTCTGGCGCATCCCGAATCACGTTCTTCAGCTTGCCGTCGATCTCCGCGCCGCCGTACCAGGTCCGGTGCCGTTCGGCCAGGTCGGTCAGGAGGCGTTCCTGCTGGGCATCGACCGTCATGGGCTGCTCCTTCGGATTTGGGGAGGGCTGGGGCCTATGGAGAAACGCAATGTCGGACATGGATGGTCTCCTCCGTTATCGGTCACGGGGTTCGCGTGGGTTTGCGGTGACTACGCGGGTCTGTAACGTGCCGATGGGCTCGATCTCCAACTCGACGACGTCGCCGGGCTGGAAATACTTGTCCAGTTCGAGGCCGCAGCCGACGCCCACGGTGCCGGAACCGAAGAGGTCTCCCGGGTAGAGCGTCTCGCCGCGCGAGACGTGGGCGATCATCTGCGAAAAGCTCCAGTGAATGCTTCCGAACCGCCCGCTCGACCAGGTGGTGCCGTTCACGCGGGCGATCATGCTGAGTGTGCGCAGGTCGGAAATTTCATCAGGCGTGACCAGGCAGGGGCCGATGGCCGTGGCGAAGTCCTTGCCCTTTGCGGGGCCGAGCCGACAGGCCATTTCCTGGAACTGAATGTCTCGGGCGCTGAAGTCGTTCATGATGGTGTAGCCCGCGATGTAAGCGTCGGCGTCTGATTCGGCGATGTCGCGTCCCTTGCGTCCGATCACGCAGGCCAGCTCCAATTCGTAATCGAGCTTGGCGGTCTCAAGTGGCCAGGGCAGGTCGTCTCCCGGGCCGATGATGGTGCGAGGGTTGCCCTTGTAATAGACGGGCATCTTGTACCATTCAGCCGGGATGGGCTGGCCGCGCCGCCGGGAGGTCGCCGCAATGTGCTCTTCGAAGGCGATGAAGTCGCGTAGCGACGGCGGATTTGGAAGGGGCGCCATGAGGCGAACCTGGTCGCGACGATACCAGATGGTTTCTCCGTCGGGCCCTTCGGCCCGGTCTCCCACCTTGACCGCGTAGTTAAAGGCCTCGCGGGCCGCGGTCATGGCACTCGGACCCCCCTCGAGCAATTCGAGCATCGTGGCGGGGACGGTGGCGTGGGCCAGCCGGTACGGCACGGCCTCGCGCTGGTCGGCCAGCAGGCGCGCCTGCGCCATGTTGAGGTCCACGATCAGGTCATCTCGCAGGGCGCCGGCCCGCGCGAACTTGCCGATCGGTGTCGTGATCTGGAAGGTCACAAGTTTCATGGGGTCTCTCTCAGCCGAGCCAACTCAGGGCATAGTCCTTGTGCTCGACGGCTTCGAGTTCCGGGCAAACCTGGAACGGGGCACACGATTCGATCATGATCGCGACTTCGTTCGTTTCCGTCTTGTTCTTGCTGGCCACCACCGCCTGTGGCTGCGGCCCGTGATGGATGCCTTGCGGGTGCAGCGTCAGCGAGCCCGGCTTGATTCCCGCCCGGCTGAAAAACGTCCCGGCGTGATAGAAGAGCACTTCGTCGTAGTCCATGTTCCGATGATAAAAGGGTACCTTGAGTGCTGCGGGGTCGCTCTCGAGCGGGCGGGGCGCGAAGGTCGAGATGAGCACACGGCCGGCGTCGCCCGCCTGGAACGTCGCGTGGACGCTCGGAGGAAGGTGATATCGGGGGCTCACCACGGGACGGAAGTCGCGCACGTTGAGCTTCGCGACCCAGAGATCTCCTTTCCAGCCCACTACATCCATCGGATAGAAGGGATACACGACTCTCGTCCATTCGCCGTACCGCTTGATCCGCACCTCCCACTCGCGTTTCTCGGCGCGCCGCGGGGCCTGAGGCATCGGTTCGGGCGAGACCAGGATGCCGGGATCAAATAGCGCGTGGTGGCCGAGGAGACCGCGTTCCGGCAGGCGCAGCGGCTCGGCCGTTTCGATGATCATCATCAAGGCCGCGCCGTTCTCCGGGATGATGCGATAGGTTGTCCCTTTGGGGATTGCCACATAGTCCCCGGGTTCGTAGGCAAGGACGCCATAGTCCGTCTCAAACCGGCCCCGCCCTCTGTGGATGAAGTAGAGTTCGTCGCCGTCGCTGTTGCGGAGGAAATAAGGCATTGGCCGGGTCCGCCGCGAGAGGAGGACGGTGGCGTCCCCGCTCCTCATGATGGGAAGGGGTGCGGCGTCAGGCGTGCGAAGATCTGCGGTCGAGAGTTCGGCGCAGGTAAAGGCGCGCGGCCGCAACGGCCCTTCGATCCGCACCCAGCCGGTCGGCGGATGCAGCCGGTAGAGATGCGACGCCCGTCCGGCGAAGCCGGCACGACCGTGCTCTTCCTCGTACGTGCCCTCCGGGATGCCGACGTGGGCTTGGTTCGGCGCTTTCCCTTTTTTCTGCAGGAACATGATGGCTCCCCTCCCTGTGGGCCTGTGCACTGCGCTGGCGCTAGGATGCTTTCTTGAATTCTTCGCTTCGCGGCATCTGGGCGTCGAAATCAATAATGGTCTGGTGAACGCCGCTGAGCTGATCCCGTTCAATATCCTTATAGAGCGATTCCACCGTGCCCTTGGCGAAGCTCTTGGATTTTTCCCCGCCGACCTGTCGTTGGATCAATTCCAAAAACACGCCGCTTCCGGGAAACAGGGGATAGGTAAACCGCTGCCGCAAGGGGCCGAACCCATCCCGGCCTTCTTTCGTCTGGCCCGTGAACTTCACTCCGTGCTCTTCCCACTCCCGACACACGGCGTCGATGTCGTCCACTTCAAGGGCCACGTGCTGCACGCCGGCGCCGAACCGTTCGATGAACTCGTTGATCTGCGACTTGATGACTTTGTCGCGGCCTTGCATGATGGCGACACGGATCGCCCCCCGTTGGACGACGATCGTGTCCATGCTGGATTTCTCAGTGCCGACGTCGCGAGCGGACCACAAGATGTCGAACCCCAGAATCTTGGTGAACAGGAATTCGGCCGCCGCAAGGCTTTCGACACACAGGGTAACATGGTCAATGCCGATTGGGCCGCTCATGGTGTTGCCTCCTCGTGAAACGGTGACCCGTAAAAAGAGGCTGTAACCCCTCTTCTCTTGTCGGTGCTTTTTCGGCTTGCCTGCACTATAACATGACAATTATATTGATTGATAATGGAAATATATCACTCGTTCGTATCACGGGAAAATATTAAGGAGGATAAAATCGTCATGAATCGATCATAATTAATTGAAAGTATTGGGAGAATATCCGAATATCAGTTTCTTGATGGCAAGCCGATAAGAGTATAGTATTGATCTTGTCAAAAGAGGGGTCGCGCGTCCGCTTTGTTTCACGCCACGCTCGATTATCGGGAGGTGCACCATGTCGTTCTACCAGGAGATGCGCGCAGTCGTGCTTCAACACGAGGCCATCAATAACGCCTACCTGGATCGTTTCCAGAGCGGTCACCTCACGGATGAGGAGTTTCGCCAGTTCGCGGTCGAGTTCTACAATTTTGCCCGGTTTTTCCCGAAAATCCTCATGGCTGCGGTCGATCGGCGTGGATGTGCATGATGCCATGAGTCGCCCCATGTTGCCGTCTACACGGGCCTACATTGAGGGCATGGAACGACTGTATGCCGACGGCAATCATGAGATTGCGTTGGGCGCGTCGTTCGGTCTGGAGAACATGGCGATTCCCATGTGGGATCATCTCATTCCTGGGCTGCGGATCTTGCGCGGGCTCCGGTATCCCGCCATGGATCTGACGTACTTTACATTCCACCGGGATCTGGAATCCTCTCACGAGGACGCGATGGCGCATGCGGTTGCTGTCCTGGAGAGCGGCCAGACAGCAGGACAGGCCGGCCTATCTGTGCGGGCTCGTGTGGATTTCCGTCGTGGGAGTGAAGCGGTCCTTGACTACTTAAGAGGATTCTGGAAGGGATTGGACCAGTCCTCCAACAAGCCGAGATCCTACTCGGCGGCCTGAACGGCATGGGATGCGTATCTCGTATTTCGTGAAGCGTATTTCGTACAGGATTAGGAGCTGATGGCCGATAGCTGATAGCTCTTGGCCGATCGTCGCGAGAGGCGAATAACGAGATACGAGCGACGATCTTCACGGACGAGGGAGCGAACGCTTGTCTGAGATTGCATCCTACATCGAGGCGGTCAAGCAACGCTTTCACCTGACCAGCGATTATGCGCTGGCCCGCAAGCTCGGGATCACGCAGCCGGAGGCGAACCTCATCCGGCGCGGGCTCAAGATCCCGAAGCCCGAACTTTGTATCACTATCGCGAAACTCCTCGACAAGAATCCCGTCGAATTGTTGTTGCTCGCACAGAAAGACAAGGCGCCTGCCCAGGCCAAGGACTATTGGACCCTCGCCCTCACGGCCGTGGATGTCATGTTGCATCTGCCGGAACGTCCCCGCTACCTCTCACGGAAAGTGGAGGCGATCGGGAAGGAATTGCGCCAAATTGAGTCTCAAGCCCTGGTGTATGAAGGCGCCGCGGCCAGCGCCGAGGCGGTCCGCATGATGGAGGCCGTACAACAGTCCGTCGACGCGGTCATGGAACGGTGGAACATCTGGAAACGGGGCGAGGCGCTGTATCCCAATTACCTCCTTGCCAACCAGGCGGCGGTCCGGCGGCGTGTGACGATCCGACGGCTTCTCATCCTGACGCGAGAACAGATGCGCGACGCGGCCTGGCGGAACGACGCCGTCCAGGTCATGGACGACCAGCACCGCGCCGGGATCGGCATTTTCTACGCCTTCAAGGAGGCCGTGGCCCACGCCGCGGCCTTTGAGCGGTTTGCGGAAGATTACAAGAAATCCGGCGCGGCCGAGGAGATCAATGCGGCCATGTTCGATCGGGAGGTGCTGATGTTTTCCCGCTCGTACGGGCAGGTGCCGCTGGGGGTCGTGGGGAAGCCGACGCCCATCACGATGATCAATCAGATGCAGATCACCTGGAATCCCGACCTGATTCGGGTGCTGGATCCGGCCCCCCTCTTCGACATGACACGCTATGTGTTGGAGTATGGGGACGAATCGGGATTCCGGGAACAAGTGGATCGGTTTCTGCATGAGGAGGGGACGCGCCCATGAAATTCCCGTCCGAGCCCTTCAAGATCAAAGTCGTCGAGCCGATCAAACACACGACCCGTGAGGAACGGGAGCGCTTGCTGTGCGAGTCCGGCTACAACCTGTTCCATGTGCCGGCCGACAGCGTGTACGTAGACCTGCTCACGGACAGCGGCACGTCGGCCATGAGCGACAACCAGTGGGCCGGCATGATGCTGGGGGACGAGTCCTATGCGGGGAGCAAGAATTTCTTCCACTTCGAGCAGGTGGTCCGGTCGATTTTCGGCTACCGCTGTGTGATCCCGACCCACCAGGGCCGCATGGCGGAAAATCTCTTGTTCTCCACGGTCGTGAAGCCCGGCATGGTCGTGCCGAACAACATCCATTTCGACACCACGCGCGCGAACGTCGAACACCAACGGGCGGAGGCGCTGGACCTCGTCATCAAGGAAGCCTACGATCCTCAATGCGAGCTGCCGTTCAAGGGCAACATGGACCTCGCGAAGCTGGAAGCCGCCATTAATCGGGTCGGCCGCGAGCGCATCCCCCTGGTTCTGATAACCATCACCAACAACAGCGGGGGCGGGCAGCCGGTGTCCATGGACAACATCCGGCAGACCCGCGCGCTCCTGACTCGCTATCGGATTCCGCTCTTCTTCGACGCCTGCCGCTTTGCGGAGAACTGTTACTTCATCAAAGAGCGCGAGCCGGGCTACGCGGAGACATCGGTGCGCGACATCGCGCGGGAGCTGTTCAACTACGGCGACGGCTGCACCATGTCGGCCAAGAAGGACGGCCTCGTCAACATCGGCGGGTTTCTGGGCCTCAATAACGAGCAGTGGGCGCAGGACCTGACCAATATGCTGATTCTCGTGGAAGGGTTCCCGACCTATGGTGGATTAGCCGGGCGTGATCTCGAAGCCATGGCGCGAGGGTTGGAGGAGGTCCTTCACGAAGACTACCTGAGCTTTCGCATCGGACAGGTCCGCTACCTCGGCGAGCTCCTGGACGCCGCGGGCGTGCCGATCGTGAAGCCCGTCGGGGGGCACGCGGTCTATCTCAATGCGAAGGCGTTTCTGTCGCACCTGCCGCCGGCGGAGTTCCCTGCCCAGGCACTGGCGGTGGCGCTCTATCGCGACTACGGGATTCGAGGCGTGGAGATGGTTACTGTCATGTTCGGGAAGAAAGACCCCGCCAGCGGGCGAACGATTCACCCGGAGTTGGAATTGGTCCGGCTGGCCATCCCCCGCCGGGTCTACACCAACATGCAGATCACCTACGTCGCGGAGTCCATCATCGAGCTGTATCGGCAGCGTGAGACGATCCGGGGCTTACGCATGACTTACGAAGCGCCGGTCCTCCGGCACTTTACCGCGCGCTTCGAAGAGTTACGGAAGTCGTAAGCCGACGGTCGCCAGGAACCCCTGGCCACTATCTTCGTCCGTACTCAATTGACGAATCACGAACGATGATTGATCGCCCGCGTCGCGCGATGTGCCTGGCGAGCGCGCGTTCCCGCGCCGGTTCGACCGCATCGGAAAACGTGAAACTGTTTGACTTGAGCGAGATTGGGCGTAACCTCAAATCATAGAACATGGCCGGTGACGCCCGTGCGCGGTGAGATCGGAAAGGCAGGGGGTAAACCATGCAGAACGGAACAGACGGCGAACGGCCGGACGTCGCCCCGACCGTCTCGGAAGAGCTCCTTCGCCTGGTGGTCGAGTCGCTCCCGTGCGGAGTGCTTATGGTCGACCAACAGGGCACGATCGAGATGGTCAATACACAGACTGACAAGATGTTCGGATATAGGCGAGAGGAGCTCATCGGCCGGCCCATCGAGGTGCTGCTCCCGGAGCGATACCGCCATGAGCATCACGCCAGGCGGGCCGGTTTTGTTGCGACTCCCGCCGCACGTCCGATGGGAGCGGGACGGGATCTCTGCGGCCTCCGCAAGGACGGCACGGAGTTTCCCGTTGAGGTCGGCCTCAAGCCGATCGGGACCGGCGAGGGGATCCGCGTCTTGTGATCCATCCTCGACATTTCCGCGAGGAAGCGCCTGGAGGCTCAACTCTTCCAGGTCGCTCTGCGCGCCACGAACGACGTGGTGTGGGACTGCGACATGCGGACCGGCGCCGTCAAGTGGAACGGCAACCTCCAGACGCTGTTCGGGTATGCGGCCGAGGCGGTCGGGTCGGACCGCGCTTGGTGGGCTGATCGCGTACACCCGGCGGACCATGAGCGGGTCTTGTCCAGCATCCAGGCGGTGAAGGGGGGAGGCGGAGAATTCTGGGGATCGGAGTACCGGTTCCGGAAGGCCGATGGATCCTATGCCCATGTGTCTGAGCAGGCGTCTATCTTGAGAGACGACGGGGGATGTCCGGTGCGCATGGTCGGGGCCATGTGCGATCTGACCGAACTGAAGCAGAAAGAAGAGGCCCTTCTGGAAAGCGAAGCCCGTTTCCGCATGCTGGCCGATACGGCGCCGGTGCTGATCTGGATGACAGGAGCTGACTCGCGGTGCGTCTATGTTAATAAACCGTGGCTGGACTTCACCGGAAGGCCGATCGAGCAGGAAGCAGGCGATGGATGGTGTGACAATGTCCACCCAGATGATGTGTTGGGCTTCATGGAGACCTATCGTGCGGTGTCCCGGAGACGCCGGCCCTTCACCAGAGAGTATAGGCTAAGGCGACTTGATGGCGCATATCGTTGGATGTTGGAAACGGGCGTGCCCCGATTGTCTGTGGACGGAGAGTTCACCGGGTACATCGGCTCCTGTATCGACATCACCGAACGGAAGCTCGCAGAAGACAGCACGCGCATTGCCCTCGAGCAACGAGAAGCCCTACTCAAGGAAATTCACCATCGCGTGAAAAACAATTTGCAGATCGTGTCCAGTTTGCTGAATCTGCAATCGAGCGCCAATAAAAACAAGAAAGTTGCGCATTTGCTGAAAGAATGTCAGCTCCGCGTGATGGCGATCGGTCTCCTCCACGAAACGCTGTATCGCTCCGGGAATCTGTCCAAGGTGGCGATGATTGAGTACATCCGTGCCTTGACCGACCATCTGCTTCGGTCCTACGGGGTTGATTCGAACACCATCGCCGTGACCGTGGACGTGGATCAGATCGGACTCAATATCGAGACGGCGCTGCCTTGCGGTCTGATTCTTGATGAGCTGCTTTCCAATTGCTTGAAACATGCGTTCCCGGAGGGACGACGGGGTGAGATTCATGTGGAGCTGCGGTCGAATCCCGACCAGACGGTGACGTTGTGCGTCAAGGATAATGGAGTCGGGATTCCCGATGCGGTGAACCTGGAAGAGGTGCGATCCTTGGGGCTCGAATTGGTCGAGCTCTTCTCCGACAAGCTGGAGGGCGTTCCTGAATTTCGGCGTGACAACGGGACCGAATTCCGGTTGAGGTTTTCTGAGTTGGCCTACACTGAGCGGATGTGACGCCATGACCAAGCCCCACGTGTTGATCGTAGAAGACGAGCCGGTGGTGGCGAAGGATCTTCGGCAGACCCTTATCAACTTTGGGTATCTGATTCCTCCACCTGTCGCGACCGGGACCGACGCCATTAGGCAAGCGAAGGAAACCCAGCCGGACCTCGTGCTGATGGATATCGTCTTGAAAGGCCCGATGAACGGCATCGAGGCCGCTCAGTTCATCACCACGCACTTGGACATCCCGGTCGTGTTCCTCACCGCCTATGCGAACGACTCGGTGCTAGATCAGGCCAAAGCTACCACCCCCGTCGGATACCTTCAGAAGCCGTTTCAGCCGACTCAACTCCGGACGGCTATCGAGATCGGGTTGAATGAACACCGGTCAAAGCAGCGGTTGCGTACCGCGTATCAGTGGTTGGCGGCGACCTTGCAGTGCATGGGAGACGCGATGGTCGTGACCGATCGGACGGGACGAATCCGTTTCATGAACCGCGCCGCTGAAGCGCTGACCGGATGGGCCCAGGCCGATGTGCCGGAGGTCGAAGCGGACCATCTCTTCAGGCCGTCGAAACCCGGGGCGATGCATGAAGCAGGAGAGTGGGTCGGCCATGTGCTTCGGACGGGGGACATGATCCATCTGCGCGAGTCGGATCTGAAGGGCAAGGATGGCACGATTCGATCCATAGACGGCACCGCCGCGCCTGTGCGGAGCGAACAGGGAGTCATCATCGGGGCGGTCGTGACGTTTGGCCTCAGTGACTCGGTCAAGAAGAGGGATCGAGAGGGGCATGCCGTCGATCCGCACGGGTCGCGCGAGGAGGAGCCGTCCCAAGTGGATGTCCTCGTGTGAGCCGCGTCGAGCATTGGCGCAAGAGAAAGAAGGAGATGCGGGTGGACTCCTGCGTTATGGTCCGGTACTGGAACGAAAGGATGGGACGCCATGTTACACACCAAGATCCTCATCGTGGAAGACGAACCGATTGTCGCAAGAGACCTGCAGCAGAATCTGCTGGGACTCGGTTATGAGGTGCCGGCGGCGGCTTCTTCCGGCATGGAGGCGATCAGGCGGGCGCGGCAGGTTCAGCCGGATCTGGTGCTGATGGACATCGTCCTGAAAGGGAAGATGGACGGGGTGGAAGCGGCCAGGCACATCCACACGGAGCTCGACATTCCGGTCGTCTTTGTGACCGCCTATGGAGATGACGCGACCTTTCACCGGGCGAAGGGGAGCGAACCGATGGGATATGTCATGAAGCCGTTCCAGCTCCCCGAGTTGCGGAGGGCCATTGAAATCAGCCTTGAGCAGCACAGGAAGAGCCAGGGCATCAGACGCGAACAGCACTGGTTTCATCAGACCCTGAAAGCCATCGGTGAAGCCCTCATCATCACCGATCGGGAGGGCCACGTGAAGTTCATGAATCCGCTCGCCGAGACGCTGACGGGGTGGGCCGAGCCGGAGGCGATCGGCAAGCATCTTGAGGAGGTCTTCACCCTCTACCGGGAGGATGAAGTCGGTGAGCACGACATGCTGGTATCGAGGGTCGTCAGCGAAGATCGAAGCGTGCTGTTGCCGACCATGACCCTCTTGGCCAAAGATCTGGCGAAGCATTCCGTCGAAGGCAATGCCGCTCCGATTAAGGATGAATCGGGGGTCGTGATCGGCACGGTGCTCTCCTTTTATCCCAGCAAGCGCTCGGGGGAAGCGAGCCGGCCGTCACCCGGCGCCGGCGAAGAGAGTTCTGTTCTCCCCGCCCTTCCACCAATGGGCGTGTGGGTCCCCATCTGTTCCGCCTGTAAGAAAGTGAGGGATCAGTGCGGCGATTGGCGCGAGCTGGAGTCCTATTTTGCCGACGCCTGGAAGTTCTGCTTTACCCACGGGATGTGTCCGGAATGCCTCTCCCGCTGGTACCGGCGGCTGACCGGTTGAGGATTCCCTGCTGAGGGGTTTGAGGTTGGAGGTTCGGGGCCTGAGGCTACGCCTCCTCCAACCTCTATCCTCCAACGTTTCTCGCATCACGCCCTACGTCTGCCCCCTCTTACGCCTCACGCTCCACGTTTGACGTCTCACAATTCTCGCCTCTGGCCGCTTGCCCTTCGCCTGAACAGCCGCGGTTGCAGTAGAAACTTCATGAAGAATGTGGGCCAATAACCCCCGGCGGGGAGGAGAGTGATCCCAGCGGACATTTGCGAGCCAAAGAGAAGTTGCGGTATCCTACGTCGCAGTTTAAAGGGCGCTTCCGGGTTCCCCGTGGGTAGGTTGAACGGATAGTATGGTCGGCCAAGGAGGGACCGACCATGCACGACACCGCGCTCTATCAGTACCTGTTGGGCCTGCAGTCACCGTGGACCGTGAGCCGCGTGGAGTTGAACGTCAAAGGGCAACGTGTCGACGTGTGGGCTGAGCACCCGGAGGGCGTATCGTGGGCGTGCCCTCAATGCTCACGGGAGTTACCGCTCTACGATCACGCCGAGGAGCGGACGTGGCGGCATCTGGACAGCTGCCAATTCCAGACCCACCTGCACGCGCGGATCCCCCGTGTGGAATGTGGCGAGCATGGCGTGGTGCAGGTCCTGGTGCCGTGGGCCGCGCCGCGGTCGCGGTTCACGCTGCTCTTCGAGCGCCTGGCCATCGACGTGCTGAGCCAGTGCGACGTCACGGGGGCCACGAAGATCTTGCGGATCAGCTGGGACGAGGGCTGGGGGATCATGGAGCGAGCGGTCAAGCGCGGTCGGCACCGCAAAGCGCCGAAGGTCGTGCGGCAGATCGGGGTCGACGAGAAGGCGGCGGCCAAGGGGCATAAGTACCTGACGCTGGTGTGCGACTTGGACGAGGGGACGGTGGAGCACATCGCCGAAGACCGGAAGACGGAGAGCCTGAAAGGCTACTACAAGGGTCTCTCCCAGGAACAGCTTGCCGGCATCGAGGCGGTGGCGATGGACATGTGGGGGCCCTATATCAACGCGACCCTCGACCACGTTCCCGATGCCGCAGGGAAGATTGTCTTCGACCGCTTCCACGTCATGGGTTATGTGGG
>JACRLS010000144.1:0-1537 GCA_016235225.1 Nitrospirota bacterium
ACTGAAACCCGTCTCCATTGACGAGTTCTAGTAGCCGTCGCCTTCGCACACTTCCGGAGGCCCATACTATGACCTCGTTCTCCACGGTCGGGCTCCTCTTTCCCAGATCCCACTGGAGGAAAGCGGTGGAGATCGACCTCACGGCGGTCTGGAAGAAGGGGATCCGCCTCGTCCTCAGCCTGCTCATTCTCACCATCTTGCTGGCCTTGGCCGGCGGTGTGGTGAGAACCTTTCTAGACCTCGGGACGCTGTTTCATCATCCGGTCGAAGTCTCGCTGCGCCTGATCATTGTCGACACCTTGATCCTCCTCGCGGTCGTTGAGGTCTTCAAGACGACCGTGACCTACTTCGATGAAGGCCGGGTGAAAGTGACCTTCATTGTGGATACCATCCTGGTGGTGATGCTCACGGAGGTCATCTCTCAATGGTTCAAAGACGGGGACCTGACACATCTCGCGGTCCTCGGCGCCGTCTTGCTCGTCCTCGCCGTCATTCGCGTATTGGCCGTGCGGCATTCGCCGGCCAATGGCGACGGCCATGCAGACGCCGCGGCGCCATGTCCGCCGAACCAAGAGTTTACCCGCGCGTAACTGGCTGGTGACGAACCTGAAACGGACCGGTGATACATTCAGAATGCAGCGTTCCTCAACCGCCCGGCCATCTCAGGGTTGTGCCCCCTGAGGTGGCCGGGCCCAAATAAGGAGGTGAAGCCGGATGAGGACTTGTCCACATTTCATCGACGGGCAGACTGCCGACGCCGGGTCTCTCTGCATCGGCGGGATTGTCCCGTTCGAGCCGAGCGCCTCGGTCCAGACTGAATGGTGCGCCACGAGACAGTTTGAGGCTTGCCGTCTGTTTCAGACCCTGTCAGCCGAGCTGTCGCTGGCCATTCATCAGGAAGTCATCCGCGCGGTCGGATGACTTCCCTGGCGGCCCCCTCCTCTTCTCCTCAGAGTTGACTTGCCCGGCAGTGCCCCTCTAAGCTCCTTTACATGACCAAACTCGGCGTCCTGGATATCGGCACCAACTCCATCCACATGGTCCTGGCTGAAGTGGAGCCGGACGGATCCTACAAGATTCTCGATCGCTTCAAGGACATGACGCGGTTGGGCGACGGGACGTTCAAGACCCGGCGGCTCTCAGAGGCCGCGATGGCGCGCGGGCTGGAAGTGATTCGGACACAGACCACGCTGGCCCACAATAAGGGCTACGATCGGATTGAAGCCGTCGCCACCAGCGCCGTCCGCGAGGCCAAGAACGGGGGCGACTTTCTTGAAGAAGTGGCCAGACAGACCGGCCTCACGGTCAGGGTCGTCACCGGCAACGAAGAAGCGCGGCTGATCTATCTCGGGGTCCGCCACAGCATGGATCTCTCCGGCGCGCCGACGCTGATCGTGGACGTGGGCGGGGGCTCCGTCGAGTTGATCGTCGGGAACGACCGCGCTATGAGGGAGGGACACAGTCTCAAATTGGGCGCAATCCGATTGAAAGATCTTTTTTTGCGGCGCGATCCTCCGAGCAAATCGATGACCAAGGC
>JACRLS010000144.1:1612-7317 GCA_016235225.1 Nitrospirota bacterium
CTGCGGTCCGACGCTTGAAAATCAAACAAGTGGGCCGGTTGGTCGGCACGTCAGGGATGGTGGGAAATCTGGCCGAGATTATTCATCTGCATAGAACCGGCCGTCCCCTCTCTCACGCGAATATGGCGACGATCACCATCAAGGAACTTCACCATCTCGAGAAGCAGCTCTTCGCCAAGAATTTCGCTGCGCGCGTCGCCATGCCCGGCTTGGACCCGAAGCGGGCCGATACCCTCCTGCCGGCCGCCACCGTAGTGCGCACATTGATGGAACAGACCGGCCAAGAGACCCTGACCGTCAGCGACCATGCCTTGCGCGAAGGACTGATCTACGACTTCATCGATCGGCACCGGGAGGGCCTTCGGGCGGAGCAGGAGATTCCCAACCTGAGACGGCGGAACATCATTGCTCTGGCTCGGCGGTGCCACTATGCTGAAACACATTCGCACCATGTCGCCGGGTTGGCGCTACGCCTCTTCGATGCCACCGCCCCGTGGCACGGTCTGGGGGAGCAGGAACGCGAGTGGCTGGAGTATGCCGCCCTTCTACACGACATCGGCTACCTCATCAATACGCGGCAACACCACAAACATGCGTATTACCTTATCACCAATAGCGAACTGCACGGCTTTACGCCCGAGGAGGTGGACATTATCGCCAATATCGCCCGCTACCACCGGCGAGCCCTCCCACAGGCGAAGCACGAGTCCTGGAAGGCCCTCCCCCTCGCGCAACGCAAGACGGTCGAGCTGTTGAGCGCGCTCTTGCGCATCGCGGACGGCCTCGATCGCAGCCACTTTTCCGTGATCCGAAATATTCGGGTCAAGCTGGAGAAGAAGGCGACGATCCTGCTCGACGCCCTGAGCGATTCGGAGCTGGAAATCTGGGCGGCCCAAGGACGAGCCGATCTCTTCGAACGAATCTTCCGCCGGCCTATCGAGTTTGTGGTCCATCGCGCGCAGCCGGAGACGCCATGACGCCCTCACCTCTGACGTTCGACCAATCACACCCCTACCCCGGCAAGCTCATCATCGTCGAGGGCATCGACGGGTCCGGGAAAAGCACCCAACTCCTGCTGCTCCAAAAGTGGCTGGAGTCGAAAGGATACAACGTCTTCTTCACCGAGTGGAACTCCTCGGAACTGGTCCGTGAGACCACGAAGAAGGGCAAGAAGAGCAAGACCCTGACGCCCACGACCTTCAGCTTGCTCCACGCCACGGATTTCGCCAGCCGGCTCTATCATCAGATTCTCCCGCCCCTCAAGGCGGGCATGATCGTCCTCGCCGATCGCTATGCCTATACGGCCTTCGCGCGAGACGCGGTCCGTGGCGTGTCACGCACCTGGGTCCGGCAACTCTACAATTTTGCGATCCGTCCCGACATGGCCTTCTATTTCAATGTCCCGATCGACGTCGCCATTGACCGATTACTCGGCGGGGCCAGGGCACAGATCAAGTTCTACGAAGCCGGCATGGACATGGGCCTGAGCCAGGACATCACGGAAAGCTTCCGGATCTTCCAATCGCGCATTCTGGCCGAATACGACAAGATCGTCGAAGAGTACAGACTGATCGTCATGGATGCCACGAAGGATATTGAAACTCAGCAAACTGAGATGCGAGCCCTGGTGTCGACAGCGCTCGAACAGTACAAGCCGAAGCGGGGGACTCATGGGAAGCGTACGTTATTTTGGCGAAGGTTTGACTTACCTTAATCCCGGCCGCCTCCGGGGCAAGCTCATCGCCATCGAAGGGACGGACGGGTCCGGCCGTTCGACCCACATCGAGATGCTCCAGGAATGGCTGGAGGTGCAGGGCTATGGGGTGGTGACCACGGGCTGGACCCGCTCAAGCCTGATGTCCAAAGCCATTGAGGTGGCCAAGAAGGGCAACATCCTGGACCGCTGGTCATTTAGTCTGCTCTACGCCACCGATTTCGCAGATCGCTTGGAGCACCAGATTATCCCCGCCCTCCGGGCGGGTTTCATCGTGCTGGCCGACCGGTACATCTATACGGCCCTCGCGCGGGACATAGTCAGAGGCGGCAATCCCGAGTGGATTAGAAACGTCTTCGGATTTGCCCTTATTCCCGACCTCGTCTGCTACTTGCGAATCGACGTCGATACCCTGGCCATGCGGGTCATCGAGAGCAAAGGCATGAACTTCTGGGAGTCCGGGATGGATCTGCGCCTGGGCAGCGATCTCTTCGACAGCTTCAAAAAATATCAGATGCAGCTCATCGAACAGTACGACAAGATGGCGGAGGAGTTCCGTTTCGAAGTTGTGGACGCGCGAAAGCCTCCCGAAGAGATTCAGGAGGCCCTGCGGTCAAAGATCGAACCCATACTGAAAACCGCAAAGAAGGCGGCCAGTGCGCCCACCCAGCCTGAGGCAGTTCCCATCGAGCCCGAGCCGGAACAACTAAGCCCTTAACGATGTGAGAACAACCGGAGTTGACTGGGAGAGCATGACCCCGGCTGCCTCTCCGAGATGCGGCTCATGCCCGACGCACACGACGCAGGCCTCTTCAGGAAGCCCGGCCAGAAACTGAATCAGCTTCTCCGGATTGGCCTCGGGAAGCAACTCATCACGGACCTGCAACTCCGGGCGGCTTCGGCAGATCTGCTTGAGTATCTTGGCCGTCTTTAAGGCACGGATGTACGGACTTGAGACGATGTGCGTCGGTGCGATCGTGAGCCGCAACAACCCTTCAGCCGCCTCCTTGGCGCGTTTCTCGCCCTTTGGGGTCAGGGGACGCTGGGCTTCCTCCCCCTTCCATTCTTCCCGATCCACGGCAATCCCATGCCGGAATAGGACGCACTTCATGGCTCACACTCCTCTCTCGTCCGAAGGCGCATCCATTCAACAGGATGGCGGCGATCTCTCATGTTGCCTGGTCTCCGCGCATGAAGCAACACGGCGTCGATCAAGGCGCAGTGGAAATGGCGCATGATGAAGACCCGTCCTTCTCATCCGGATCGTCTGCTCACATCCTACCAACTGGTCCGGGCAGCCCTGACCGACATGGCGTCGGGACACCTGCGCCGCAAGACCTTGCACCGACTTCGCATTCACCTCCGCCGACTACAGGCCATGTATGAACTGATGGGAGAGGAGCCGACCGCCCGGCTCCTTTCCCAATGTGTATCCCGCTTCAGCAAGATTCGGACACTCCAGGTCTTCCAACAGTATCTGGCACGCCTTCCGGCCCGGCATTCCGACCGACGGACAGTTGCTCGGCTCATCACCAAGCGACGGCGCGAGTTAGAGACCGACGACGTCTATCGCAAGATCCGACGAATCGTGCGACAGCATGCCCGGCCGCCGATTCCCGCGAGTGCCCGTTGGCTGCCCGACCGCCTCGCCGCCCGCCGCGTCACACAGGTGGCCCGGCTTCGGGGGGAAGCAGTGGCGGCAGCGGCCGACCCACGCCGGCGCACCCTCCACGCCCTGAGATTGAGCATTAAGTCGCTCCGCTATCAGGAAGAGTGCGGCTTCGGACACCAGAGCGCCGCGCCACACCTGGCGCGACTGCTCAAGCAGGCCCAGGATACCCTGGGCGCCTATGAGGACCGCGCGCCGTTCAGGAAGCTGGCGCAACGCCTTGATTTAAAAAGTCTCAAGATGATCGAGCGAGATTTTCGGCAAGCCCGCAAACAGGCACGGGCCCTTCCCGGTCTCTTGACGTTGCAGCTCCAACATGTCGAATCCCCTTCCCTCCACACGATCACTCCTGCTTCGACCCCAAAAGCCGCCGCAGTCTGCTAGGACTCAACTATGCCCATGAAGCGGCGCATCCTGTTTTTGTGTACCGGGAATTCCTGCCGGAGTCAGATGGCCGAGGGATGGCTGCGTCACCTGGGGAAGGACCGGTTCGAGGTTGCCAGCGCCGGCATCCACCCGGTCGGCCTCAACCCGGGGGCCGTCGAGGTCATGCGTGAGGTAGGAATCGAGATCTCAGGGCATCGGTCTAAGCATGTGCGGGAGTTTTCCAATCAGCGCTTCGACGTCGTCATCACCGTCTGCGACCGGGCGAAGGAGAGTTGCCCTCTGTTTCCGGGTGTCGGAAGAGTCCTCCACTGGAACTTTGATGATCCGGCCTCTGCCGTCGGCACTTCCGAGGAACGCCTAGCGGTCTTTCGGCGGGTGCGGGATGAGATTCAGAAGAAGATCCGGCGCTTCATGCGGCAGGGCGCTTGAGCAGGTAGCCGACATTTGGAGTCCAACTGATGGTATCGGTGGGACACCCGCTCTCTGCGAGCTTCTGATTGAGCGCTTTCACCATGCGATCCAGTTCCCGATCGTGGACCAGTCCGTCTTCTCCCCACAAGCCTCCGATGAGCTCTTCCTGTGGAACCGGTTTGCCTGACCGTTTCACCAGTCGTTGCAGGACCGACCATTCTGAAGTTGTGAGTTGCATGCGGTGCCCGCAATAGGACACGCCACACCACACTCCCTCGAGCATCAGATCCAGATCAATCATCTGATTCGGATCCGCGAGCGCAGGTCGTCCCCGTCGAAGAACGGCCTTGACTCTCGCCACCACCTCATGCCCACCCACCGGTTTGGTCAGATAGTCATCGGCCCCCAGGTCCAGCATACGCGCCCGCTCCGACTCGTCCGTATCGGTGCCGATGAAGACGAGAGGAATCGCGCTCAGGTGCGGGTCTTCGCGAAGATGCTGACAGACCTCTTCGCCGCTCATCCCGGACAGATCGACGTCCAGGACGATGAGGGCCGGCAAGATCTCCTTGGCTTCGACCATTCCCGTCGGTCCGTCGCTCGAATGGTGGGTCCGAAAACGGGCTTTGCGGAGCGCCTCATCCAACTGCTTGGCCTCACCCCGTGCCGAGGTAATGATCTGAACCAGCTCAAGTCCCATCGGACAGTCCTCCGAGAGCCTTGTCGGCTCACGGTCCCGGCAACTTGAGGATTCACGCTGTCTTCGGTGGCTCTTTAGTTCCAGAACCAGATCGCCTGAAACCGGAGCAGATTGCCGTAGGCATCGACTTGCTGTCCTGGAGACGTCGCCGATGCATTGGGCGTCGTATTGAATCCGTTGATCCGATTGGTGAACGTGTAGGCCGTCGTGAACTCAAATTGCGGATCCGGCTGCCAGGCGACGCCCAGCTCCACTTCGTTCATCTTTCCATCCGCCGCCGCGGTGTTGAATTTGACCCCGCCGTGATACTCCTGCCACCGGGCATAGACGTTGGCTAATCCGACATCGGAGTATTTCCATTGATAGTGGCCTTGGACATACCCGCCGTAGAGATGGCTCTCTCGGACAATCCCATCGGCCCCTCGTTTGGGGCCCCGTCCCACCACATACTCCGCGATGAATCCCCACGGTTGCGGCGGGTAGTAAACGTAGAAGTCGGCCCTCTCATCCAGGTAGCCCTTATTGGTCGCCGTCCGACTTTCATTCAACCCGCAGATGGAGGTGCTGCCGGTCGTGCAGGTCCCGTTGTTGACCGTGTAGATTCCGCGCATCGCGTTCACGCCGACTTCCATCAACCGACCGCCCGGAAGTTCGAAAGGCCAACTCGTGCGGACGCCGACATGCTTGTCGCTATTGGTTTCCTGCGCATTGAGCCCCTGCCCGTTGTACACGGTCACATTGAACACGCCGTAGTCACCCGGGCCGTACATGTAGTCCAGCATCTGCTTGTACCGTTGCTGGGCGACTTTCGGCGTCCACATGAA